>CAJGDA010000031.1 GCA_904501935.1 uncultured Methanobrevibacter sp.
TATTTTGCTGGAAGATTAAATCCAGGGGTAATTACTGCATTGCCAGTTTTACAGGTGCCGATGGCAGAACAAGCATTTGCAAGTTCGTTTGAACCTGCTTTGCTAAATATTGCTCCACATACTCCACCACCTTCTAAAAGTCTGCTGTTTGCAGCATTCACGATTGCATCAACGTTTAAATCTGTTATGTCAATTTGTTTGATTTCAATAGTGCTTTTCATTTAGATCAACCATATTTGGCTTTATTTTAGTGTTTTGATTAAAGTTTCGCATGCAATTTTCGGATTATCGGCTTCGTATATGCTTCTTCCAACAATAATTGCATTGGAATATTTGAGGGTCTTTTTACCGTCACCACCTTGTTTCCCAACGCCAGGAGAGATAATATATGCATCCTCACCTACAATATTTCTGATGTCACTTAATCTGTCAAGCCTTGTAGCAGGTGCAACATAGTTTGTAATTCCCATATCAATGCCCATTTGAGCTATTGCATCAGCATCTTTTTGTAAAAACATCTTAGCTCCGGGATGTGACATTTCAGTAAGTAGGAATAATTCTTTTTCATGTCTATTTGCCATATCCAGACAAGCTTGCACGCTGTCTGGTCCAACGAATCCATGGCATATTATTGCATCAGCCCCTGCTTTAAATGTTTCGTCACAGATTTTTGAGTTTGTTGCATCAATATCTGCAACTTTAAAGTCACAGATTACTTTAAATCCAAATTTATCTTTTAATTTTTTAATTATTTCGAGACCTTCTGCAAGTGCAAGGGGATAACCTATTTTTATTGTGTCGATGTTTTCTTTAATTGAATCACAAATTTCAATGGCTTCGCTTTCACTCATTACGTCAAGTGCTAGAATCAGGTTGTTTTTTATATTCATATTATCTACTTTTTTAATTTTTTTTATTAAATTTATCAAGTATTCTAAATTTTGTTTAAGGTATTTACTAATAATATTTATATATAATAAGGTATATAATAACATTATCAATAAAACTTTAATAAATTTTAATTATATTTTAAATTTTTATTGACTAGTTTATCAAATTATATTGATAGGTTATTTGGAGGAAATTATATATGCATATTATGGAAGGATATTTACCATTAACATGGTGTATTATATGGTTTGTCATATCATTCATCGTTGTGGCTTTTGGTTTATATCAAATTAAAAAAATTGTAGATGAAACTCCTGAATCCAAAGCTTTACTTGCTGTAAGCGGAGCATTCATGTTCATCTTATCATCTTTGAAATTACCTTCTGTTACTGGAAGTTGTTCTCACCCTTGTGGTAACGGATTAGGTGCAGCATTATTCGGTCCTGCTGTAACTGCAGTTCTCGCAACTATCGTACTTTTATTCCAAGCACTTTTACTCGCTCACGGTGGATTAACCACTTTAGGTGCTAACATTTTCTCAATGGGTATTGTTGGACCATTAGCTGCATGGCTCGTATACAAAGGTTTAACAAAAGCTAATATTTCATCAACTATTGCTATCTTCTTTGCAGCATTCTTAGGTGACTTATTAACTTATGTGGCTACTTCTTGTCAGTTAGCTTTAGCATTCCCAGGTCCTGGAATTTTAATGAAATTCTTAACAATCTTCGCAGTTACTCAAATTCCATTAGCTATTGGTGAAGGTATCTTGACTGTAATTATATGGGACAGATTAAAAGCTTACAAACCAAAATTATTAGATAAACTCGGTGCATTAGCTCCTAATGAAGCATAAGGTGATAAATATGAAAACATCAACATTAATAATATTGGCAGTCGTTTGTATTTTATTATTCATTGCACCATTAATAATGTTTAATGGTCATGGAGAAGATGATGGATACTTTGGTGGAGCAGACGATGCAGCTGGAGAAATTATCGAAGAAAGCGGTTTCGAACCATGGTTTTCATCAATTTGGGAACCACCTAGTGGTGAAATAGAAAGTTTATTATTTGCTCTTCAAGCAGCTATAGGAGCAATCATTATTGGTTATTTCTTCGGTTACTGGAGAGGACAAGGTAAAGAAGAATAATTCTTCTTTATTATTTCTTTTTTTAGATATTTAGTGATTTTATGAAATTTGATATGGATTATATTGCGCATCATAATGTTTTAACAGAAACAAATCCTTATTTTAAGCTGTTTTTAACAATAATATTATTAATTGTTACATTAGCACTTGATAATCTATTTTTTGATGTAGTTGTATTTATTATAATGTCTATTGTCATATTATTGATTGCAAAAATTAACTATAAATCTTACTTAAAATTTCTAACAATTCCAATGGCGTTTCTTGTAATAACCTGTATCTTTTTATTGTTCTTTTATGGAAAAGGAGATGTTATTTATGATACAGGAATTTGGGGAATCGCAGTCACAAATGAGTCATGGCATTATGCCCTTTATACATTTATGAGAGTAATAGGTTGTTTGCCGTGTTTAGGTTTTTTAGCATTAACAACACCTATCGCTAAGATTTTAAACTGTTTAAGAACTTTAAAAGTTCCAAAATTATTGGTTGAAATTGCTCTTTTGATGTATAATACAATTTTCATATTTCTAAATGAAATTGATACAATGCAAAAAGCGCAGGATACAAGGCTGGGATATCATTCATATTGGTCTTCATTTAAATCTTTAGGTGCTCTTGCAAGTACAATATTTTTAAGATCTCTTGATAAAAGTGAAACATTACAATTTGCTTTGGATTCAAGAGGTTATTCTGGTGAACTTCCAGTTTATGAACCAAGAAAAAAGGAGAATTAAAATGTTAGAAGTGAAAAATATTAAATATTCATATAATTCAGATTATCAAGCACTCAAAGGGGTTAGCTTAAAAATTGAAAGAGGCGAAATGGTAGCTCTTTTAGGTAAAAACGGTGCTGGTAAATCAACATTATTTCTTCATTTAAATGGAATTTACAAACCTGATGAGGGGCAGGTCTTTATTGATGGCGAAGAATTGAAATATGATAAAAAATCTTTACTAAAATTCAGGCAGAAAGTTGGAATCGTATTCCAAAACCCGGATGATCAGATTTTTGCTCCAACTGTTGAAGAAGATGTTGCATTTGGACCTTTAAACTTAGGTTTATCAATGGAAGAAGTTCAGGACAGAGTTGAAGATGCTTTAGCACGTGTAGGAATGTCTGGTTTTGAAAAAACCGCACCGCATCATTTAAGTGGAGGTCAAAAGAAAAGAGTTGCAATTGCAGGAATTCTTGCAATGAAACCTGAAATAATGGTTTTGGATGAACCTACTGCAGGTCTTGACCCACAAGGTGTAGTTGATTTGTCAAAACTATTGAATGAACTCAATAATGAAGGAATTACAATCATTATTTCAACACACGAAGTCGATTTAGTTCCGAATTATGCTTCTAAAATCTTTGTTTTAGTTGATGGTCGGTTAATTGCGGAAGGTGCTCCTAAGGAGATTTTTGCAAAACCTGAGATATTGGAACAAGCTAATCTAAAAGTTCCAATCGTTACAGATTTATTCCAACAGCTTGAGAATGAAGGCTTTGACATGCATGGAGATTATCCACTAACAATTGATGAAGCTAAGGATAAGTTTTTAGAATTGTTAAACAAAAACTAATTTTTTTTTAAAGTCCTAAATTTTCATAATTTTAAACCTTAAAGTATTACTTGCAATAATAATTAATAATACTTTTTTTATAATTGATTAAACATTTATATTAATAAAAACATACTTTTTTTTAAGGTGAATTTACATGAGAATTGGAATTTGTGACACTACATTCGCTCGCTTTGATATGGCTGCAGCTGCCATTGATGAGCTTAAAAATAATGCTTATGATTTAAAGATAATCAGACAAACGGTTCCTGGCGTAAAGGATTTGCCGGTAACTGCAAAAATTCTCATTGAAGAAGAAAACTGTGATATTGTAATGGCGCTTGGAATGCCAGGGCCTATGGAAAAGGATAAGATGTGTGCTCACGAAGCATCAACTGGTCTTATAAATGCACAGCTCATGACAAACACACATATTCTAGAAGTATTTGTGCATGAAGATGAAGAAGAAGATCCTGTTGAACTTGCCAAACTTGCAGAAAACAGAGCACGTGAACATGCACAAAATTTAATTAAGATGATGTATCATAGAAAAGCAATGAGAAAGGAAGCTGGAATGGGTATGCGTGAAGGAAAAGAAGATGCAGGACCATTATAAAAGGTGTAAAATGGGATTTAAAGTTAGTAAGGAAGATAAAAAAGAAACATATGTTATTCTTCCGGCATATAATGAAGCAACAAGAATCAAACCTGTAATTGAAGAAATTGCAGAGAAAGGATATAATATGATTATTGTTAATGATGGTTCTTCAGACAACACTTTAGAGGTTATTAAAGAGACTAAAGAAAAATATCCTGACAAGATTCATATCTACTCCCATATAATCAACAGGGGTGTGGGAGTGGCTATGCAGACAGGTTTTGATGCCGTTTTAAAGTATAATCCAAAATATATTGTCAATATGGACTCTGATGGGCAGCATGATGCAAATGATTTGGAAAATGTATTGGAACCATTAATAACTGGTAGGGCTCAAGCCGTAATTGGCGTAAGGCCATTAAAAGATATGCCATTAAGCAGAAATATTGCCAATGCAATTATGAATCTTTTGACTAGAATATTTTATAAGGTAGATGTAAGCGATTCACAAACAGGTTTCAGGGCAATTACTATAGATGCTTTGAAAAAAATAAACATTAATGCTAGGGGATATCTTATCTCTTCTGAATTCATACGTGAAGTCAATGATAATAAAATTCCATTTGAAGAAGTTCAAATTAAAACAATTTACACCCCCGAAACCCAAGCTAAAGGAACAAATGTCACTGTCGCATTTAAAATATTAATTCAAATGATTAAACATCAATTTTAGGTGATTTAAATGTTATTATATTCAATTTTATTTCCAATAATATCCATTATAGCTATTGTATGGTTTTTATTAAGATATTTAAAAGAGAAAAATTCTTTATTCACAACAATTTTGTGGACAATTTTCTGGATTATTGTTAGTCTATTTGCAATTTTCCCAAATTTCAGTAATTCATTTGCTAAGATATTCGGTATTACTCGTGGATTGGATTTCATAATCATTATTGTCTTTGCTGTTTTAGTATACACAATTTTCAATCTGTACAATAGAATTGATCAATTACAAGATGATGTAAACAAAATAGTTAAAGAAATAGCATTAACCAACGAAATCACTCTTGAGGAGAAAGAGGAATAATTTATGTTATATTTTAGAGGATGTACTGCACGAGAAAAATTAACTGGTATTCAGGAAGCAACAGAAAAATTATTGAAATTGGCAGATGTTGATTATCATATATTGGATGATGAAAAGTGTTGTGGATCAGTTTTACTTAGAACCGGTTTTATTGATGAAGCAGCAGAACAAATCAAAAAGAATACTGAAGTTCTCAAAGGGGAAACAATCATTACTTCTTGTGCTGGATGCTATAAAACATTAAAGGATGATTATGAAGGATTAGATGTAATTCATATTTCACAATTATTAAATAAACTAATTGGTGATGGTAAATTAGATTTATCAAAAACTGATTTAAATGTCACATATCATGATTCTTGCCATTTAGGCCGTCATTGTGATGAGTATGATGAACCTCGTGAGGTTATTAAATCTGTTGCCAATCTGATTGAAATGGAGCATATTCGCGAAAACAGTCTGTGTTGTGGTGCCGGCGGAGGTGTAAAGTCAGCTTATCCGGAAATTGCTTTTGAAATGGGAAAATCAAGAATCGAACAGGCTAAAGAAACAGGTTGCAAAACATTGGTAACACCATGTCCATTCTGCAAGCTTAATTTGGAAAATGATGATTTGGAAGTGCTTGACTTAACTGAGTTTTTAGTGAAGTATGGTGATTTAGATGAAAGCTAGTGAACTTGAAACAATGAGAAAATCATTTGATACAGTTAAAAAGAGATCAAACTCCATTAGGGAATCACCATCAACACAAAGATTAATTGACAGGGTTTGTGAAATCAAAAAATTCTCAATTGAAAATAATGAAGAGTTAATAAATCAGGTTTCAGAGTCATTCAAACGCAATGATGTTGATTTTTTCCTAGCTGAAACTTCCGATGATGCTTTAAAAATTATTGATGAGCTAATTTTAGAATATGATTGCAATACAATTGCAAAAGCCAAATCAAATACATTGCGTGAAATCAATCTTAAAAAACATTTGGAAAATAAGGGCATTGATGTTGTCGACACTGATTTGGGAGACCGCATATTGCAGCTTAAAAAGACAGACAACCGGCCGGTTCATCCGACAGGTCCCGCATCCCATTTGAATATTTCGGACATTACTGATATAGTAAATGAGTCTTTAGATGTCAGTGTAAATCCCGAACCTAGAGACATCATGGAAGTTGTAAGAAATGATGTGCTAAATCGCATAAAAAATGCAAATGTAGGTATAAGTGGAGCTAATGCAATAGCATCTGAAGAAGGGTCCCTTGTAATGGTGCACAATGAGGGCAATATTTCAATAGTTTCACTAAAAGATTTACATATAATTGTTGCTGGAATTGAGAAAATAGTACCTACATTGGAAGACGCCATCTCTGTTGTAAAATTAGAAACTATCTTTGCAACAGGAAGCTATGTAACTTCTTATATGAATGTAATTTCAGGACCATCAAAAACTGCAGACATTGAAAAGAAACTGCTAAAAAATATGTATGGTGCTGAAAAGGTTGTTGTTATTTTATTGGATAATGGAAGAAGCCAAGCTACTCATGAATGTCTTTATTGCATCGGTTGTGGAAACTGTGTTGTTCACTGTCCAGTATATAATGCCGTTGGAAATGAATTTGGATTTAATAACTATTTGGGCGGTAGAGGTGTTGCAATGTCAAAATTCATTGAAGATGATGAGGCATGCTACAATTCAGGCCTTTACATGTGCACTTTATGTGGACTTTGCACATTAAACTGTCCTTTAGCTATTCCAACAAATGAAATTATTGAAAATATGAGAAAATTTTCAACTGGTGTTGGATTTTATCCTAAAGCCCATGGCAGAATTAAAGATAATATTTCTAAAAATGATTCACCATATTAGTTCTATTTTTTTTAAAAACAATAGTATTATAAATAATAAAGAAGTAATATTATTATATTATAAAATTATATTTTATTGGAGGAAATTTATGCTTCTATTAATAAGCCCTATAAATCGTGAAGAAGCTCTAGAATCTATTGAAGGCGGAGCAGATATTGTTGATGTAAAAAATCCTAAGGAAGGTTCCTTAGGAGCTAATTTCCCATGGGTTATTAGGGAAATCCGAGAGTTAACTCCTAAAGATAAACTTGTTAGTGCTACTTTAGGTGATGTACCTTACAAACCGGGCACAGTTTCTCTTGCAGCAATGGGCGCTCACGTTTCAGGAGCGGATTATATTAAAGTTGGATTATATGGAACAAAAGACCATGATGAAGCTGTTGAAGTCATGGAAAATGTTGTAAAGACTGTAAAAGATGTTAGTGAAGATACAATTATTGTGGCTGCAGGCTATGCAGATGCTCACCGTGTAGGTGCAGTTGACCCTATGGAAATACCAAAGGTAGCTAAAGATGCAGGATGCGATTTGGCTATGCTTGACACTGCAGTTAAAGACGGTCATACATTATTCGATTATTTAGATATAGATCAATTAAAAGTATTTGTTGAAGAAGCTCACAGTTATGGTTTGTTAACCGCACTTGCAGGCTCTGTTAAGAAAGACCAATTAAAACCGTTGCATGACATAGGATGTGATGTAGTGGGTATTAGAGGAGCCGCTTGTATTGGTGGTGACAGAAATACAGGTAAGATACACCACACTGCTGTAGCTGAGCTTAAAGAATTATTGGATTCATTCTAATTAGGTGTTGTTATTATGTCATATTCAAAAAAAGTACAAGAAGCAAGAATGTCTTTCACTTTTGATGATTTTCTTTTAACTCCTAATGCCAGTTATGTGGAACCTAAGGATATTGATGTTTCAGTTGAATTGGGTAAAGGAATTAAATTAAACATTCCTGTTTTAAGTGCTGCTATGGATACCGTAACTGAAGCGGACCTTGCAATAGCAATGGCACAGGAAGGTGGAGTAGGTGTAATTCATAGAAACATCACAAAAGAAAGACAAGTTGAAGAAGTTAAAAAAGTTAAAAATGCTGAAGATTTAACTATTCGTGATGTTGTAACAATTTCTCAAGATTCTACAATTGCTGAAGTTCAAGCAAAAATGCATGATGAATTAATCAGCGGTCTTCCAGTTGTTGAAGGTGATGAAATTATTGGTATTATCTCTAAAAGAGATATCAGGCCTGTTTTAAAGTCAGAGCCAAATAAGGCTGTTAAAGATATCATGACTTCCGATGTTGTAACTGTTGAAGAAGGCATTTCAGCTGAAGATGCATTGAATGTTGCTTATGAAAATAAAGTGGAAAGGCTCCCTGTTGTTCATGATGGCAAATTAGTGGGAATTATTACAATTAAAGATATTTTAAATCATGCTCAATATCCAAAGGCAGCCCGTGATAAAGATGGCAATTTCTTGGTTGCTGCTGCATGCGGTCCTTTTGATTTGGACAGGGCAATGGCACTTGATCAAGCCGGTGCGGATATTATTTCAATTGACTGTGCTCATGCGCACAATATGAATGTAGTTAAATTTACCGAAACAATTAAAGATAATATTGATGCTGAATTATGTGTTGGTAACATTGCAACTGCTGAAGCTGCAGAGGATTTAATTTCTATGGGTGTAGATGCACTTAAAGTAGGTATTGGTCCGGGTTCAATGTGTACTACCCGTATTGTAGCTGGTGTTGGTGTGCCTCAATTGACTGCTATTTCTGATGTTGCTGATGCAGCTGCAGATTCAGGCGTTCCTGTTATTGCTGATGGTGGTATCAGATACTCTGGAGATGTTGCAAAAGCTATTGGTGCTGGTGCAGATGCAGTGATGCTTGGTAACTTGCTTGCAGCTTCCCTTGAAGCTCCGGGCGATATTGTTGTTATGAATGGTAAGCAATATAAAAAATACCGTGGAATGGGTTCCATGGGAGCAATGACCAGTGAGTATGATGGTGGAGCAGACAGATACTTCCAAGGTCAAAAAAGTAAAATGAACCATACCAAATATGTTCCTGAAGGAATTGAAGGTGCGGTACCGTATAAAGGAACTATTGCTGAAATATTATTCCAATTAGTTGGTGGATTGAAATCATCAATGGGATATTGTGGTGCTAAAGATATTGCTGCAATGAAAGAAAAAGCGCAATTTGTTAGAATTACAAGTAGTGGTATTAAAGAATCCCACCCTCATGACTTGATGATTACTAATGAAAGTCCTAATTATTCACCTCCTGAATAATTGGGCATTTTTAATATTATTTTGGTGAGATTGCAGTGAAGCATAAAGATTTATGGGCAAAGGATTTTTCTCATCAAAATTTTTAAATTTTTATATTAAAATAGTTGTTTTTTCTTAAAATTACCTATTTTAAGCAAACCTTTAAATATTAGTATATTCAATATTGTAATATTAGATAATTTTATGATTATTTTATATAATCAATTGATTTACATTAAATTAAATTTTATTATTATGGAGAGAATATAAATGGCAAGAACTAAAAAAGTGGGAATTACAGGAAGGTTCGGTGCAAGATACGGAAGAAAAGCTAAAAGATCTGTAAAGATTATTGAAGAAAACATGAAAAAAGACCATGTTTGCCCTAAATGCGCTAGACCTTACGTAAAAAGACAAGCTGCTGGAATTTGGAAATGCAGAAAATGTGGTGCAGTATTTACTGGTGGAGCATATGTTCCACAAACTCCTATGGCAAAATCTGCAGCACGTAGTATCAGATATGTTAAAGTGGAGGAATAGGCATTGTATAGATGTCCACGTTGTGGAGCAGAAGTAGACCATAAAAGCTATATGGAAAATAAATGTCCTAAATGCAGATATAGGATTTTATTCAAAAATGTTCCAGAAACTACTAGAATCATAAAAGCAAGATAATTCTATCTGCTTTTACTAAATTTTTTACTATTTTTGATTTAAATGTTAATCTCAACTTCTAGAAAACCTTCTCAAAAAACTAGAAAGTTTTGTAAAAATTTAGCTCATGCAACAGGTTCAACTTCAGTAAACAGAGGAAAAATGAATATGCGTGAGCTTTTAATTAAGGCAATAGAAGTTGATGAGTTTAATCTAGCTATTGTCAATGAAATTAAAGGCAATCCTAGTAGAATATCTTTTTATTCTAATAGAGGAGAACTATTGCTATCTATTCTTATTGGAGCATCAGAAGGTAGTGAAAAAATGAACATTGCTCCTTCCCAATTGAAAATAGTGTCAGAAGTTGACAAACTCAATATCTTAAAAGATATTTTAGATATGGATTTAGTAGATAAAGCGGAAGAAAATTATATTCTAATTGCTAAAAGTGATGATTCAGTAGCCAAAATCAATTTCATCAATAAATTTGGAGATAAGATTAACTTCCAAATAAATGTTAAAAAGCTTTTAGAGGTTTCAAATGATTGATGAAAGTCCTCTTGAAAGTGTTAAAAGCAATATAGTTATTGAATTTGAAAATAGCAGTCAAGCTAAAATAGTTTATGATTCAATTCTTTTGGAATTTAATACGGCTCCTGATTTCAGATCATCTATGACAATGGATTTGGATGATTCGAATATTATAATTAATATTGATGCAGAAGATTCCACATCTTTTAGAGCTTCTGTAAACTCTGCGATTAAGTGGATAAAATTGGCATTAGAAATAAATAATTTAACAAATTAATGTTCATACAATAATTAATAAGGTGATAATATGGAGATTCCTGAAAACATTCAAGAACAATTAAATCAGTTTCAACAATTACAACAACAAGCTCAAGCTGTAACTATGCAAGTTCAAAATGTTGAAATTCAAATTCAAGAAACTGAAAAAGCTTTAGAAGAACTTAAAAAAACTGATTCAACAACTGAAGTATTCAAACAAGCTGGTACTTTACTTATTAAAGTAGAATACGATGATGCATTAGCTGAAATGGAAGATAAATTAGAAACTCTTCAATTAAGAAAACAAACCATGACTCGCCAAGAAGAAAGAGTCATGAAAAAACTTGAAGAAATGCAAACTGCTATCCAAGCTGCTATGAATGGTATGGGCCAATAGGCTTTATACTTTCATTTTTCTTTTTTTTAGATTTTTATGTCAAAATTAAAACAATTAACAAACGAAGATTTAGCTACTATTTCTGATGATTTTGGTGAGATTCTCGAACGTGAAGTTTCAAAATCAATTTCTATGAAAGAATTGGAAGATTTGGATTTAGACATTATTCTCAACTATGAAAACGAACAATTGGATGTTGATGTTGATGTTGGAGTGTTGTTTGATGAACTTTCAGAAATCACTCAAAATCAAATATCCAAAGCTATTGATGAAGCTTATTTGAAGTTTGATTCCTATATTGATGATAATTATAGAGTTTAATTATTTTTTTTAAAAATTTAAAAGTATTACATATATCATATATTTATATTAAAGAAGTATTACTTTTTTATAAAAAAGTATTTATACTATAAAATTCTATTATTATACAAGAGTTTGAAGTAACAAAATAGCTTAGCAATATTAAGGTCAAACACGCAATACTATCTTTCAAATAAATTCCCTCTTTCACTTACTTCAAACTTTTTTTTATTCTTTTTT
This sequence comes from uncultured Methanobrevibacter sp., assembly GCA_904501935.1. Classification (GTDB taxonomy): domain Archaea; phylum Methanobacteriota; class Methanobacteria; order Methanobacteriales; family Methanobacteriaceae; genus Methanocatella. The sequence continues at coordinate 11,810 of CAJGDA010000031.1, forward strand.
TTATCAATTAAACTTTATCAAGATAATTTTATTAATTTTTACAAATTTTAAGGAATTTAAAATGTGGTGTTTTATGATTTTTAAGTTCATGTATATTAATGTCGATATTTATTAATAATAGTTTATATTTTGATTAATTTTTTTAAAAAATTTTAAAAATTATATATTCAAGTTTACTTTAATTTTTCTAAATTATAGTAACATTTATATAGTATGTAAAATAACTTATTTAATAGAGGTTCATAACTATCTGTTATTTACCATAAATTGATCATTATTTTTTTATATACTCGAGGAAAACTAAAACACGGTGGTTTTCCTCACCTCCTTTAAATTTTTTTAAAAATTAAATACTTGTTTTATCTAACTATTATTATGATTAAAAAAATTCCAGTTATAGATTTAAAACAGCACCAAGCTGTAAGCGGCAAATCTGGTATGAGAGATACTTATCAACCATTAAAAACTGTTTTTGCCCCATCCTCCAGTCCAGTTGATATTGCCCAAGGGTTAAAATTGAATGGTGCAGATGAAATGTACATCGCTGATTTGGACTTAATTGAATCAGTAGGACACAACATCAACGATGTAAAGATGGTTAATACAATCCTGCCCGTAATGTTTGATGGTGGCGTTAAGAATTGTGAATCCTTTGAATTTTTCCTAGATTATGCATATAAGATAATTGTTCCAACCGAAACTCTTGAAAGCATTGAAGAGATTGAAAAGATATTTGAAAAATATCCAAAAGAAAGAATTGTAGTTAGTGTTGATGTAAAAAATAATGAGTTGTTATCTAAGAATTTTGACATGAGTCTATCTGAATTTAAAGAGGTTTTAAAAAGATTGGATCCAAATGAAATTATTCTTTTAGACATAACAGGTGTTGGCACTGAAAAAGGATACAATAAAAAATTATTTGATGAGTTTGAAGATCTAAAAGATAAATTAATCATTGCTGGTGGTTTAAATAAAGACTCTCTTGGTGAATTAGAGTCATTAGGTATAAAAAAAGTATTAATAGGAACTAGCCTACATTCAGGTGAGGTTAACCTTCTAGACTAGTGTGCTTAAAATTAAATAAGGGAATATGCATGCTATAACAAATAACGCAATACCAAATCCTAATTTATTCCTATTTTCTTCTAAAGCTCCGGATATCATTAATACGAATGCAAAAAATCCACATATTACCGGAAGAATATGTGAAAATATGGTTGTTCCAATCATTGCCATTTTAAATCACTACTATAATTTTCATTTTTTAATTATATAAAATTAACTTAATTATGCTTTAAAGTTTCTATTTATCAGATTGAATAAGTAGCATTGAAATGCAATGTTGATTTTGGAAAGAATGTCGGTGAAATCAAAAAGAAAATTTAATTCCATTTCAAATTGTATTATGTTGTGGATATAGCTATTGAATTCGACTAAAATTTTAAATGAAATAAAACATATACCTTTTTTCATGACATTAGTTGTTATTGGCCCTGCAACAAAAGATTTGATAGTTATTGGTGATGAAAGCTCACAAAAGATTGGTGGTGCAACTTATTATCAGAGTTTTGTTTTCGAAGAATTTTACAAAGATTATTTGGCTATTGTTAATTGTGGCGATGACAGTTTGATTTGTGATTTTCCAAATTTGGATAAAGTAAAAGTTATATCAAAGGACAATACTCATTATTTCATCAATAAATATCCTTTTAAGGATAATTTGGATATTCGTGAACAGGTAAGCAATTTTGCTCAAATCCCAATTTTAAAGAGTGATTTGGAAAGTGTTTTGCCTGATAAAATTGATGCTTTTGTTTTAAATCCATTAAATAGATATGATTTTCCAAAAGAGACGGTAGAATATTTAAAGACTTTCAATGTTCCTATATTCATTTCAGTTCAAGGTTTCTTAAGGGTCCCTGATGATGAAGTAAACGAGAATTACACTATCAGATTAGATGGCAATGATGAGCTAAAAGATATTTTTAGGGGA
>CAJGDA010000032.1 GCA_904501935.1 uncultured Methanobrevibacter sp.
AAAACCGATGCAAATGGTGTTGCAGCATTACCAATCAACGTAAAAATAGGTGAATACACAGTAAAAGCCGTCGTTGATGATGATAGATACACATCCGAAGAGGCAACCAACACTGTAACCGTAACAGATTATGAAGCAGCCCTTGTCGCAAATGATATAAACATGACCTTCCAAGATGGAACCAGTTATGATGTTCAATTAGCTACTTCCGAAGGTACACCTATTTCCGTTGCCAACTTGGTAGTTAAAATAACAATTCTTGGCAAAACATACAGCATCAAAACAGATTCTGAGGGTATTGCAAAATTGCCAATCAATTTAAGGGCGGGCAATTACACAGTAACTGCAGAATACAACGGTGCAGAAATAACAAACACAATTATTGTAAACAATCTATAAAAAAACAATTTTATTTGGGTTTAGTATAAACCCAAACTTTTTTTCATTTTTAATTTCTAATGCTTTTTTCTTATTTTATAAAACTATAATTTACTTAATTTAAGGATAACTTTATAAACTATGTTTAATAAATACTATTACATTCTTTAAACGATTTTTTAATATTTTTTAAAATCGTTTATGATAGCCACTTTAAGGAGGTGGAACCTTTAAAGTTAGTCCTAAACTAATATTGGGATTAATTATTATCATTGGCATAATCTCCATATCATCTGTTTCAGCTCAAGAAATTGATGCTAACAGTACAGTGGAGCTCTCGAATGAAAGTCAAATTGGAGATTCCCTATTAAAAAATGTTCCAATTTTGGGCGATTCATTCCCTGAAGATGAAGTTCCAGATGTGCCGGATTTAATATTTAATAAAACAATATACATTGATTACAAAAATATTGATGAATATTTTGTAGACGGTGTTTTAGGAAATCAATATTCCAACAGAACATTCATATTTACAAATGATTTTATCGATTTTGGAAAATTAAATATTAGCGCCGAAAATGTAACTTTAATAGGAAAGGGGGTCACGTTTAAAAACACTGTATTTGTATTAGACAAAAATAATATCACATTACAGGATTTAAACATTGATTTAGATGATGTATTTGAAGAAAATGAGGGTGCAGGAATATTGGTTTATTCCGATTATGCAAATTTAATCAATCTTAATATTAATTACGCGGTTCCTGAAAATGTTGAGGCATATGCTATTTATGCTGAAGGTGCTTCCAATAGACCAATAAGGAATCTTAGAATGTTAAATTCTAGTGTTAAGTTCGAAGGACATAATGATAAAGCGAATGTTTATAATTCTGCAGTTAAATTTGTAAATTGTAAAGATGCTCTAGTTGAGAATAATACTATTAGCTCAGAGTTGCCACTTAGGAACATTGTATTTGGACCAAATGGTGCAGAATTAGCTTCCGATTTAGTTTTAACAGTAGGTATTGAAGGGTGTGAAAATTTTTCATTTATAGGAAATACAATCTATTCAGAAGTAAATGAAAGGCCTGACTATGAATACCCATCTCTTGATTGTTTGCTAATTTCAAAATCTGATAATTCTTTAATAGCTAATAATTCTATCTTCATGAGCGATTTTATTACAAATCCGGGTGTTAATAATTATCTTTATGGCTTAGACATTTATAACTTAAATAATCTAACTGTTAGGAATAATGATATATCCATTATAACAACTGGAGGTAAATTAGCTGCGGGTACAGCATATCCTATTCAGATTACCGGTCCTATTTCTAATGTTTCAATAACAAAAAATGATTTATATTCATTTTCAAATGGACCAAACATAGGTGTTTATTCTCAGAATTATTATGGTAGTACTTCACTATCAATCACTGAAAACAATATTAATATCACTGGTTTGGCAGGAGTTCATGAATGGGCATTAGTTGCAGGAATTGAATCACAGGATACAAATTCAATAATTCATAACAACACAATTGAAGTTCATAGTGTTGGTGACGTTTCTGTTGACGATAATATCTATGGTATAAGCTATCGTCAAAGTACATCAGGAGATCATAAATATGATATTCAAAACAACACTGTTTTCAGCGATGGGTATTATGGTGTTAATTTAATAAGTTCTGTTGATTCAAAGGTAGTGGATAATCTATTGGTATCTTTTAATCCTGATGTTTCAGATAAAACCCGAACAGGATTTAAATATGGGGATATATCACAACATAAAAATTTAGAATCTTACAATAATCGTGTCATTAAGGCTTTCGAGTATTTTGCCGCTCGTGAAAATAGCCGTACTGATGACGAAATTGATTTTAATTATAACCCTTCAAATGAGAAGAATCTTGATAATAAGGTTAATGGTAAGAATATATCTAGTGATGATTCCAGGAAACAATATTCCTATAATCCTCTAATCCCAGGGTCTTCTGATAAATCCGGATTAAATGACGGCGATGCATGGTGGACAAAACCAGGATCCGATGAGTCTGGAGATGAAAACTCAAATAATAAAAATTCAGACGGTTCTGGATTAAATGATGATGAGTCTTCAGGAAATTCATCAGGCCATAAGGTTTCATTAAGCGAGATATTACGTAATTTCATAGATTCTAATACTGATGAAGGTGAAGTTAATGTAACTTCTTACAATGGACACGATGTTGTTGCTGTTGAAAATAGTTCAGATGTAACACCTTCCGCTGAAGGTGATGAGGCTCTTGCAAGTCAAGCTAAATCTACAAAAAGCATAGAGGGTGCAAGTGCTAGTGATTCATCTAGTGTCAGTAAAAAGGTTTATGAAATTGATGAAAAGGATAATATCAGTAAATTCATTCCATCAGTATTTTTCATTATTCCTTTAGTATTCCTATTATTTATTGGAATCAGACGAAAAAAATCAAATTTAGAATAATTAGTCTTTTGGGCTAATTACTTTTTTTCTTATTTTTAGCTATTTTTTAGATAATTTTATATATTTTCTTTTTCAAATCTTAAAACATTAGCGACAAATTATTAAGAGGTATTTGAATGAAAGTTAATAAATTTATATTAATCATTTTCATTATCACAGTAATATTCTCATTATCTGCTGTAAATGCATCCGATATGGATATTACTCAATCAAATAATCTATCTGTTGATAATGATAATTATGAAAATGTTTTAACGGGAAGTCCTATGAACATCTATGTGGATAGTGAAGTAGGATATGATAATATCAATGATGGATCATCTAAGGAATCATCATTAAAGACAATTGGCAAAGCTATTTCAATAGCCAATGATGACGATAATATTTATTTGGCTGATGGAGTTTATTCAGGCTTAAAAAACACTAGACTGAATATTGATAAATCACTGAATTTCATCGGTTCACAAAACACAGTTATTGATGGTGAAAACGAAAACTATATTTTTAATATTCCGGATGGCGTGAAAGTCACATTTAAAAATATCAAATTCATTAATGCATTTAAGGATACTTCATCATATTCCAATACATATACCGGTTTGGTTTATGGTGCTGCTTTAAGTATAAACGATGCAACTGTTGTTATAGATAATTGTTCTTTTATTGATAATTCATTAGATAGCAATTATGGTGACATATATGGTGGTGCAATAAGCAATTTTGGGGATTTAACCATTAAAAATTCTTATTTTGATGGCAATACTCCTATTTCTTCTTCAGGTTTTCCTTCCCATGGAGGTTCCATTTATAATAACGGCAAATTATCAATATCCAATACCACTATAACCAACTCAATAAGTACTGACGGAGCCGGAATATTCAATAATGGTTCCGCAATCATGAAAGATAGCATAATTTCTGATTCTAGATCCCGTAATACTGGTAGAGGTTCAGCTATTTTCAATAATGGAAATTTCACAATATTAGATTCCATTGTTGAGAATAATTATATTGACCAGACATCAAATACTGTTCGCGGTGCGATTTATAATGATGGACAATTGGTTGTCAGAGGAACAATATTTAGAGAAAACACCGCTAAATATGCAAGTAATAGGAAATATGCTGGTTCCTCAGTGATTTACAATAATGGTGTTTTAAATTTAACTTACAGTGCATTTATTGGTAATTTAAAATACAATGGAATTTCTGGAGATGTTTATAATTCCGGAGATATCGTCTCTTTAGATAACAACTGGTGGGGTTCTAATGATAATCCTACTAAAGATGTTTCAAGAGTGGGCATTAGCGACTATGTAAACACCTGGTTAATATTAAACTTAACACCAGAATACTTAAAATTAAATATAAGTGAAAGTGGAGAGATTTCTGCATTTTGGACAAATAACCTTAATCAAATACCTCAAATTGATTTGTTCCCATTGTTTAATGTAACTTTCACTGTTGATTATGATGAGGCAGCTACAGAAGAATTAAAAAATGGTAAAGCTACTTTCATATTCGATGAAACAGACTATAAAAGCCAATACATAGTTGAAGCAATTATTGGTGATTTTACACAGGAAATAATTGTTGATGTAGGAAAAATGTTAACCAATCTCGATGTTGAAAGCAACAATGATATCTTATTTAATGAGACACTTATTGTAAATATCTCCTTAACTAATGCTAATGACCGTCCAATCAATCAGGAAGTTTCCGTTGAATATGGGGGAAAAATATACTATTGCGATTTAATCAATGGAAAAGATACTTTGGAGATTAATAATCTAAAACCGGGTAACTTTACATTAAAAGTAATATATGATGGTGATGATGATTATTTCAAATCAACTTATGCTAAAAGCATTACAATCAGAAAACGAGATGTAAATTTATCAGTAATAGCGCCGGAAGTCAAAATAGGTGAATACGGTGATGCTATTGTAACATTGCTCCCAGATGATGATAAAATCAAAGCCAGGTCAATATTATATATTGATGGAAAACGCCAAGGCACATATAAAAACCTATTCAATGGAAATACAACCATTAGATTGCCTCTCCTCGAAGATGGAGAACATAATCTAACTATAGAATATCTGGGAACAGACGTATATTGCTCTGCTGTGGCAAGCACAATCTTTAAGGTAAGCCTATACGAATCATCAATGAATGTTTCCGCTAAGGACATTAAAGTAGGCGAAGATGCTATAATTTCAATTACAGTTGATCCTGAAGATTTGGAAGGTGAAGCAACATTGACCATCAATGGCTATGAGCAAACCATATATTTGGATGGTATCACAACCAATGTAACTATCTCTAATTTAGCTGCGGGAACATATAATGTTTCAGTGTATTATGACGGATATGCTAAATATTATCCTGTCAACGCTTCCACTTCATTTAAAGTTGAAAAGGCACCATCTAAATTAGACGTAAATTTAACACAGGATGATAAGAATCTTAAGGCTACTCTGATTATAAAAACAATTCCTAGCGATTGTACTGGCGTTGTTAGTGTTTGGGTAAACTATAGGCAATATAATGCAACCCTTAAAAATGGGGAAGCAAAATTTGATGTGAAACTTGATAAGGGTTCAAACATCATCTTTGTCAATTATGAGGGTGATGACTATTATGACGATTCAAACTGGAACACCACCATTGGTGTTGTAGATAATGTAATTTTGATTGGTAGAAATTCAACCGGTTGGAGCTATAACGATTTTGATTATGCAATCAGATTGACAGAGGAAAATGGTGTTCCAATCCCTGGAGTAAATGTTACTGTTGAGTTTGATGGAGAAAAGCATAACATCACAACCAATGCAAATGGTTTGGCATATTATACTTTGAAATTGCCGACCGGTAAATACACAATTTCCGCAACATATCAGCTGGAAACCATTTTCAATACCCTGACCGTAAAAGATATTGAATTTAATTTAACCACTCAGGATATTGTTTATGGAAATGTGGAAGCTATTGAGACAAGTTTTGACAGTGCAATTAAGGGTAAGGTTAACTTCATAATCACAGGCATATTAAATGAAACTGTTGATATCGTAGATAATAAGGCAAATTATAATCTGTCTGGTTTAAATGCCGGCAAATACACTCTCAAAGCTATTTATTTAAATGATTACACATCCAAATCAAAGTCATCTAAATTCAATGTTGAAAAAGCGACCTTAAATTTTGATGTGGATATTAAGGATATTGTCGCTAACGATGATGAGATAATTACCGTTTCAAACTTGTCAGATGCAACAGGCAAAATTGTGTTCACAGTAAATGGTAAGACTTATCAAAAAACAATTGAAAATGGTGAAGCTATTTTAAAATTATCCAAATTGAATTTGGGTAATTATTCCTTAGATATCAACTATAAAGGAGATAAGAATTATTACAATGCTTCTTATTCCACAGTATTTTATGTCAAAGGACTTAAAACTCCAATAACCGTAACAATTAATGATGCAAAATATGGTGCAAATTTAGTAGCTAAAGCCACTCTTAATAAAAATGCAACAGGTACTGTAAGATTCACAACTGAAGATTTCACAGAAGATGTTAAAATCAAAAACGGTGTAGCTACCTGGAAATTCACAGGAGTCAATGTCGGCCAACATGAAATCGTTGCAGAATACTTGGGAGATAATTATTATGTATCTGCAAGCAATTCCACAACATATGCCGTTTCAAAAGCAGAATCCAGTATTGTGTTGTATGTAAAAGAGGTTTGCTTGAATGAGAATATTAGAATTTATACCAACTTGAGCACTAATGCGACCGGTCAAGTTCTATATAGTATGAATGGATATTATTCCCCTAGATATAAACCTGTTGTTGACTCTGCCTGCCATTGGTATATCTCTCCTTTAGGTACAGGTAATTATACAGTAATTGCAGTCTATCCAGGTGATGACAACTATTATGGAAGCAATACAACATTCATTCTTGAGGTTAAACAAAAAAGATCAATATTGAATGTTGAGATTGATGATGCAGGTATAAACGATAGGATTGTAGCCAATATTAACTTAAACTCAGTTGAAGATATGCCACTCACAGACCACATCACTTTGAAAGTAAACAATAGGGTATATGATGTATTTGTTGATGATGGTGAAGCAACACTCGTTTTAGGAAAACTGCCTGCAGGCAACTATACTTTTGAAGCGACATATGGTGGTAATGAAAATTATTCAAAAGCTTCATCTAACGGTAAATTTGAAGTAAGGGACACACTTTTGGATGCAATATTGGTTGCAAATGACTTTAGCAAATATTACAAAGGCAATCAAAAATTTGCAGTTTCATTAACATCTTCAAAAGGCCAAGCTATCGAGGGTGTTGCTATTACAGTAAAAGTCGGCGGTAAAGAATACAGTGGTGTAACAGATGATTCCGGTAAAGCTTACTTTAATCTTGATTTGAATTCCGGCAACTACACCGCAGAAATTGAATCTGAAGAAACCAGAACATACCATGCAAACACAACAAAAGCTTCAGTGACCATTAATCCGACAGTTGAAGGAATCGATGTTGCAAAATTAGAAGGCAGCGGAGATTTGTATTATGCAATATTTTCAGATTCCAACGGCAAAGTTTTAGCTAATACAAAAGTTCAACTTAAAATTGGTACTAAATCCTTAACTGCAACTACATTGCCTAATGGTATTATAAGAGTAAACATTGATTTGGAGGTTGGAAATTACACCATTGTTGCCACTAACCCGGTAACTGGTGAAAGCGCTACCAATTATTTGTTCGTTTACAAATATTTGATGGAAAATAAGGACATTACAAAAAATTATTTGGGCAGTGAAAATTATTCCGTTCGCGCTTATGGTGATGATGGTAAGCCTGTTGGTGCTGGTCAGATTGTTAAGATTACAATTAATGGAAAGACCTATAGTGTTGCGACTGATAAGAATGGTTATGCGTCATTGCCGATTAACCTTTATCCTGGTGATTACACAGTTAAGGCCTCTTATAAAGGATACACTGTAACAAACAAGGTAAAAGTTAAAAAAAGCACAGTTTATTTAAGGGAAAATAAGGACATTACAAAAAATTATCTTAGCAGCGAGAAATATTCCGTTCGTGCTTATGGTGATGATGGTAAGCCTGTTGGTGCTGGTCAGATTGTTAAGATTACAATTAATGGAAAGACTTATGATGTTGCGACTGATAAGAATGGTTATGCGTCATTGCCGATTAACCTTTATCCTGGTGATTATACAGTTAAGGCCTCTTATAAAGGATACACTGTAACAAACAAGGTAAAAGTTAAAGATAGTGTAATTTATTTAAGGGAAAATAAGGACATTACAAAAAATTATTTGGGCAGTGAAGATTATTCCGTTCGTGCTTATGGCGATGATGGTAAGCCTGTTGGTGCTGGTCAGATTGTTAAGATTACAATTAATGGTAAGACTTATGATGTTGCGACTGATAAGAATGGTTATGCGTCATTGCCGATTAACCTTTATCCTGGTGATTACACAGTTAAGGCCTCTTATAAAGGATATACTGTATCAAACAGTGTCAAGGTTAAAAGTACTGTAGTTTATTTAAGGGAAAATAAGGATATTACTAAGTATTATTTGGGCAGTGAAGATTATTCCGTTCGTGCTTATGGTGATGATGGTAAGCCTGTTGGTGCTGGTCAGGTTGTTAAGATTACCGTTAATGGTAAGACTTATGATGTTGCGACTGATAAGAATGGTTATGCGTCATTGCCGATTAACCTTTATCCTGGTGATTATACAATTAAAGCCGCTTATAAAGGATACACTGTAACAAATAAAATTAAGGTTAAAAAACCTTAATTACTTAGAATTTAATTTAAATAAAACTAAAACAGACGTATGTTGCAAAACTTCTAATGAGGGTATGTTTTAAAAGGCAAAATGATTGCTTCAAAATCCCCTTTGGATGTTGGTAACTATCAACGGATATTTTCGTATTGAAAGTTAGAAAGGACCAATGTGATTGTTGGGATAATCATTTTTTTCTTTCTTTTCTTTTTTTATTTTTTTCATGTAGATAATCTAATTCATCTTTATTGATTTAACAGATGTCTTTCTTAATTTTATTCAATGCAGTTATTATTTTATTAGATTCAAAATGTTCCTATTAAATAATTAAGCGTAGTTTTAATTAAATTACATGAAAACATTTATTAGTTTTTTCGACAAATTATTATTTATGATTTTCAATCTTCAAGTTAAAGGACATAAAAACGTCACATCTCTTCACAGATCCACATTTGAAATTACAAAAGATGTTGAAATCGGCCCTACTGCAGATTGTATAATTGGAACTTCCATGGACAAGTCCATGTTTGACTTTCCAGAAGAATTCAAGAATCGAATAGCTAATTCCAATACGAAAGTCACAGTTATTTTAGATACTGAAAACGGACATGATGAGATAACCGGTTATGGTCATGAGAATTTGACTCTGACCCATCCCACAGATATGGTTTGCAGAACTAGTGATTATACCTGTTCAAGAACATTGATGATTAATGCAGATAAAGCGGCAAAAGACCTTGATGAGAATCTTATTGAAGATTTAAAAAATGAAAAGGACATGGAAGTTATTATAAAATTAAGTGAAAAATAGTTACCTTTATATAAGTTAAAAAATATAATCATTAATAACTACTTTTGTTTTTATGCGGGGGTGGTCGAGCGGTCAAAGGCGCTAGGTTGAGGGCCTAGTGGGTCAGTCCCTTCGCGGGTTCAAGTCCCGTCTCCCGCACTATTTAATTACTAAGTTCAATTCTTTTTTTTGCTAATCTATTTAAATAATTAAATTAAAATTATATACAATTAAACTTATTTGGTGATAACTTATGAAAGCAGTAATTCCGGCAGCAGGTTTTGGAACTAGATTTTTGCCTGCTACTAAAGCACAACCTAAAGAAATGTTGCCTGTTTATGACAAGCCTACCATTCAATATGTAATTGAAGAAGCGGTGGCTTCAGGCATTGATGATATTTTAATTGTTACTGGTAGAAATAAACGTTCTATTGAAGATCACTTTGACAAATCATTCGAACTTGAGCAAACCCTGCAAAGCGCAGGAAAGGATGATCGCTTAAAGCAAGTTCGTGCCATTACTGATTTGGCAGATATCTGCTACGTAAGGCAAAAAGAGCAAAAAGGTTTGGGAGATGCAATCTACTGTGCTAAAAAGCATGTCGGCGGTGAGCCGTTTGCGGTTCTTTTAGGTGATTCCATTACCAAAGGCCCTACTCCATGCACAAAACAATTGATTGACGTATATGAAAAGTATAATGCATCTGCAATTTCACTTGAAGAGGTTCCAAAACAAAAAGTTGAAAGATATGGTATTATTAAAGGAAATGAAGTGGAAAACAATGTGTATAATATAGAAAAACTTGTCGAAAAGCCTTTAGCTCACCAGGCTCCTTCAAATCTTGCAATTATGGGAAGATATGTTTTAACCCCGGACATTTTTGATAAGATTGATGAGACTGAACCTGGAGTCGGCGGTGAAATTCAGCTAACAGATGCCCTTCAAAAATTAGATTCCATTTATGGAGTGACATTTGAAGGCAAAACATATGATATTGGTAATCGTTTCGAATGGCTTAAGACATCAATCGAATTTGCGATGGATGATGAGGATTCCAAATATGATTTGATTGAATATATGAAGGAAATCATTAATGAAAATGAATAGTTATTTCTTTAAATAACTTTACTTTTTTTTATTTTTAGATACCATGCAGAATAGACTGATTAAAAAAACCGGTGATGAAATATCACCATTAGGATTTGGAGCAATGAGATTGCCATTGAAAAATGGTAAGATTGACAGAAAAAAGGCCACTGAACAGATTTATCATGCCATTGATAATGGAATTAATTTTATAGATACTGCTTTTCTTTATGGGGACAGCGAAAAGTTTTTAGGCGAAATTCTTCAAGGCGAATATAAGGATAAGGTAAAGATATCCACAAAGCTTCCATCCATCAATGTCAGAAAATATGAGGATATGGAGAAATTCCTGAATGAGCAGCTAAAAAGGCTTCAAAGGGATTCAATTGACTATTATTTAATTCATTCCGTTGATTTGAAGACAGTAAATAGATTGCTTAAAAAGGATTTGATTAAATTTTTGGATAAGGCCAAAAGCGAAGGGAAAATCAGGCATGCGGGATTTTCATATCATGGGCCGAAAGAGGAATTTGATTCAGTGATTGACGTCTATGATTGGGATGTAGTGATGGTTCAGTATAACTACTTTGATGAGAATGTCCAGGCTAGTGTTGAGGGAATTGAGTATGCTGCTTCAAAAGGGATGGGCGTTTTTGTAATGGAGCCATTAAAAGGCGGTATTCTTGCCGGAAAAATGCCTAAGGAAGCTGAAGAAATCTTTAAAAATGCAGACCCTAACAAAACAACTGCGCAATGGGCTCTTCAATGGGTTTTGAACAACAGAAACGTTTCATGTGTTCTTTCAGGAATGAATTCCATGGAACAAATCGATGACAATATAGCTATTGCAGATAAAACAGCACCATTATCCATGACCTTTGAGGAAATCGAAACAGTTGAACTTGTCAAAAGGGTCATGAGAAATTCGCTTAGAATCAACTGTTCAACTTGCGGATATTGCATGCCTTGTCCTCAGGGAGTCAATATTCCAGAGTGTTTAAAGATTTACAATGAGAAATATTTATTCAACCATAAAGGTTTGATTAATACATCTTTCATGGATTATTACCAATATGTTGGCGGAATCATGGGTAATGCAGGAAATGCCGGCCTATGCAATGGATGCGGCAAATGCCTAAGGAAATGCCCTCAGAAATTAGATATCATATCCGAGCTTAAGAAGGTTAAAAAGGAATTTGAGCTTCCTGGATTAAAATATATTTTGCCGGTTGCAAAGAATATAGGGATTCCTATTTATAGGGAAATAGTAAATATTCTGAATCGATAATCAAATTAATAAATTTAATATATTTTAAAATCAAATACTCAAATATGAAACTAGAAGAATTATTGGCGCCATGTCCAAAATGTGGTTCAAAAGACAAGATTGCTCTTAGGAGATTGTTAGACAATCATCGCGCTCATGCAGAAATGAATGCTGTAAAATGTGAAGAATGTGGATATATTTTCTTTTTAAATGAAGATATGGATCCTGATGAGAAAAAACAGTTATTAAATGAACTAAATAAGATACACGGTTAAAATGACATTTCATGTAATGATTATTCCAACGCTCAACTGTCCATCAAGATGCAAATACTGTTGGGGCTCAGAGCATAAAAAAGAGATGATGGGCACTGAAATTATTGACCAGATAATAACATGGTTAGGCGATTTCAGGGATGATAAGGTTCACTTCACTTTCCATGGCGGTGAGCCACTTCTTGCAGGCTACGATTTTTATGAATATGCTTTGGAAAAGCTTTCACAGTTGCCTAATTTCGAAGGATTTTCCCTTCAGAGCAATATCTGGCTTTTGACTGATGAGCTAATTGATTTATTTGTGAAATATGGTGTTGTTGTAAGTACAAGCATTGATGGACCGAAGGAAATCAATGATTATCAAAGGGGAGACGGCTATTTTGACAAGACCATGTCCAAATATGAACTTGCTAAAAGCAAGGGTTTAATAATCAACTTCGTTTTGACTGTTACTGATTACTCTAAAGATTTCTCAGATGAATTGTATGAATTCTTTAAAGGTGAAAAAATGAATTTAAAGATTCATGCAGCCCTTCCATCACTAAGGGGAGACAATGCAGATCCATGGGCGCTCGACCAGGAAGAGCATGGAAAGCTTTTGGTCGATTGGCTGGACAAGTACCTTTATGATTTGGATAAGTTTGCCATTATGGATCTGGACCATATCTGCAAAAGCACGCTTCGAAGAAGAGGAACCCTTTGCACATTTGCAGACTGCATTGGAACAACTTTAGCTGTCGGCTCAGATGGTTCAATCTATCCATGCTACAGGTTTGTTGGAATGCCTGAATATGTTTTGGGTAATGTGGCCGACAATCCAAGCTTTGATGATTTGAAAACATCCGATGCATGGGCAAAGCTTCAGGAATTCAGGGATTATGTGGATGAAAACTGCAAAAAATGCAGATATGTCAAATACTGTGAAGGGGGATGTCCTTACAATGCAATTGTAGCATATCAAACACCTCAAGCAGTCGATCCGCAATGCACAGCATACAAAATGATATTCGGCGAAGTTTCTAAAAGAATGAATAAGGAATTTGCCAAATCAGCTTTTGGAATGGGTGCACCTGCTCCTAGAAAGGAGGGAGATCCATTCAGCATAATGGATTTGGCCATGAAACCTTAATTTATCTATTTTTTTTAAATTTTTTTTAGTAATACTGAGTATATAAATGAACTCAAAAAAAGTAATACTTTTATATAGTTCAAGGTTTAATATAATAATTAGTAATACTGGGTATTTAAATAAACTCAAAAAAAGTAATACTTTTTGGCTGTTGGTAGTTACTGAATATGATTTTTTTGGAAGTTTTAAAATTTGGGGAAAACTTTTAAAAATTTTTTGAGTAATACTGGGTATTTAAATGAATTTAAAAAAAGTAATACTTTGAGGTGTTTTATATGATTGATGAAATAACTGACTTTCTATTTGGACTAAAGATGACTATAATTTCAGGTATATTCTTATTGATAGCAGTTATTTTTATGATTTTTGGAATTGATGTTCCAATTTATCTAAACCCTGCATGGGGAACAGTAATAATAAGCGGCATTCCAATGCTGCTTCTGGCAATGTCTCGGTTGAT
>CAJGDA010000033.1 GCA_904501935.1 uncultured Methanobrevibacter sp.
CTCCTAAAACTGAAAGTGTTGAGGATAATCCTAATGCATTGGATGCACAAGATGAATTCTTTGATTTTGAATCTAAAAAAGTTGCTAAAGATACAGAACTTGTCACAATGTTGGTATTTGATGAAGTTGGCCCCATAGTTGGTGTTGATGAGAAAGTTTATGGTCCGTTCAGGCCTCAAGATTTAGTGACTTTGCCTCTGGTAAATGCGAAAGTATTTTTCAAAAATAGAAAAGGCCGTCAAGTTAAAATTTAACTTATTTTCCATTACATTTAAATAACTTGATTTATAGATATACTAATCGTATCTATTTGTGATAATAAAAAATTATATTTTATATAATTTGGATTTTTGCTACATGTAGACTTGATGCGTTACAAGGTAGTTTGAATCTCTACGTTTTTTGTGATATAAATTGAGTTTAGATAAATTCATGGATAGATTTACAATGATTTATTAATTACGGTGAAAAAATGAAGATTCCAAAAGAAAAAAGAACATACTGTCCTCACTGTAAAAGACACACTATGCACGAAGTTCACACTTCTAAAAAAAGGAAAGCTAGTGAATTAACCTGGGGACAAAGACAATTCAGACGTGTAACTGCTGGTTATAGAGGTTACCCAAGACCTTTACCTGCTGGAAACAAACCAGTTAAAAAATTAGATTTAAGACTTAAATGCAAAGAATGTGGCAAATCTCACATTAAACAATCTTTCAGAACAGGAAAACCTGAATTTGTAGCAAAATAGGTGATTAACATGGTTAGTAAAGGTAGAGGAAACTTTTTAAAAGTTAAATGTTTAGATTGTGACAATGAACAGGTAATATTTGACCGTGCAGCTTCTGACGTTAAATGTATTATCTGTGGTAAAACTCTTGTCAAATCTCGTGGTGCTAAAGCAAAAATCACCGCACACATTGAAAAAGTTTTAAACTAGATTCTCTAGTTTTTAACTTATTATTTGCTATTTTTTATAATTTTTTTTATTGATGTTGGTGAGAATATGGTAAGAAAAAGTCAAGAATGGCCTGATGAAGGAGAACTTATTGTCGGTACCGTTTATAAAGTTCTTAATTATGGGGCATTTGCTAAATTAGAAGAATATCAGGGCAAAGAAGCTTTTATTCATATTTCTGAAGTATCTTCTGGTTGGGTAAAAAATATCAGGGATCACGTAAGAGAAAATCAAAAGATTGTTTGTCGTGTTCTCCGTGTAAACCCTAAAAAGGGGCATGTTGATGCTTCTTTAAAAAGAATCCGTGAAGATCAGAGAACTAAAAAAATCCAACATTGGAAAATAGAACAAAAAGCTGAAAAATTCTTAGAATTGGCTGCAAAGTCTTTAGATAAAAGTTTAGATGATGCTTATGATGAAGTAGGATATGACCTTATGGACATCTTTGGTGATGTTTATGGTGCTTTTGAAACTGCTTCTGAAGAAGGTGCAGAATCTCTTATTGAAGAAGAAATCCCTGAAGATTGGGCTGAAGCTATAACTGAAGTAGCTAAGAAAAATATTACTCCTCCTGAAGTTCACATCAGCGGTTATGTGGATATTGAAACATTTGTGCCAAATGGTGTTGAAATCATTATTGCTGCTCTTAAAGAGGCTGAAGATAATGGCGATGATGAGGAAGAGATTAAAGTCCAATGTGTTGGTGCACCTAGATACAGAATCACTGTAAAATCTACTGATTATATCTTAGCTGAAAAAGCTCTTAAAGCAGCAGCAGACAGATGTATTGCAGTTGTTGAAGAATCTGGTGGTAATGGTTCTTTTCTAAGAGAGTTAGATAATTAGATTCTTATGAATATGAAAATGAATAAATGTCCTGAATGCGGAATTTATACTTTAAAGGAATCCTGCCCTAAATGTGGCGGGAAACTTAAAGTTATTTATCCTCCTAAATTTTCTATTGAGGATAAATATGGAAAATATCGTCGCATATTAAAAAAGGAATCCATGAAGGAGTAATCACATTGAATGCTGCTGAAATAAATGTTTTAGAAGAAATCGAATTAGAAAATCCTATTTTCATTGAAGCATTGCCTGGCCTTGGACATGTGGGTAAACTCGCTGCTGATCATATGATTGATGAATTGGGAGCAACTAAATTCGCTGAAATTTATTCTCCAACTTTTCCTCCTCAAGTTCTTATAAAAGAGGATGGAATAATTGAAAACATGTTTAATGAGTTATATTATTTGAAAAATGTTGGGGAAGATAATTTAGATTTAATTATTCTCGTTGGTAATACTCAAGCATTATCCCCAGAAGGACAATACTTAGTTTGCAAAGACATTTTGGATTTTGTTAAAGGTTATAACATAGATAGAATTTACACTCTTGGTGGAATGGCTATCCCACAACCTGTTGAAAATCCTAAAGTTTATGGTGCGGCTACTAATGAAGCTAATATTGAATTATTAAAAGAAGCTGAAATTGAAATTAGATCTAATGATGGTGGAATTGTTGGCGCTTCTGGTTTATTTTTAGGTTTGGCCGTACGTCAAGGAATTCAAGGGACTTGTCTTATGGGTGAAACTCCTGGATATTTCATTGACGCTGAATCTGCTGAAGCTATTTTGAAAAAATTATCATTATTGCTCAACTTTGAGATTAATGTTGATAAATTAGACGAAAGAGCTGAAGAAACTAGGCAAATGATTGCTAAAGCTCAACAAATGGAACAAGATTTGATTAATAGAGCTAATGCGGGAAATGCTGATGATTTAAGATATATTGGATGAGTCCAATATATTATTATTACTTTTTTTATGAACATTATAGTAGTGCCTGATGCATCCATGATTGTCATTCCATTGATTGAAAAAAATGGACATACTTATTTATCCCCATCCAATTTTTCTAAATATGATAACATGGATATTTGTGAAGGTAATTTAACTTTTGATAATTTAATATCTAAATATTATTCAAGTGAATTGCCGTCTGGTGTAAAATCCAGGCTATTTTTGTTTTCTAAAGTTGTAGAAAAAGCCGATGCGGCCATTATTATAGGAAAAAGACCAAGAAATCGTGAAAAAATGTACGATTCATTAAATGACTTAATATTATTTGGAGGAAATGCCTGTAATAATGCTCGTAGTTTGGAGATAAAAATAATTCACGATTTGAAAATGCCTACTTTAAAACTTGCTTATCCAACTAATCAAACTCAATTAATCGAATTAATTGATAAAACAAATTATTTTTTAAAAAATTTAGAGAATATTGATGGAATTGTCAATGAAGACAACTTAACAATAGATTTTCATCCAAAACGAGAAAAATGCCCTATTTCTGATGTAAAAAACTCATTAGATAGTTTAATATAATTATTAAATCTAACAATTATATATGTTAGTCAATGCTGATTTTCATGTTCACAGTTGTTTTTCAATGGCTTCATCAAAAGACATGCTAATAAAAAATATGGCTCCAAAATCTAAATTAAAAGGATTGCAGCTTTTAGGAACTGGTGATGCATTCCATCCGAAATGGTTGAAAATCATTGAAGAGACCACCAATTATTCGGGTGATGGAATTTATTCATTTGATGATATCGATTTTGTTTTAACAACTGAAGTTGAGGCAAAACATAGAATCCATCATTTAATTGTTATTCCAGACATTGATATTGCCCATGAATTATCAGACAGGCTTCCATCCAAAAATAAAGAAATCGATGGAAGACCAAAAACGAATTTAAATGGTGCTGAACTTTATGATTTGGTTAAGCAATATGATTGCTTGATTGGTCCTGCCCATGCATTCACTCCCTGGACAGGAATGTATAAATCCTATGACAGCATTTATGATTGCTATGAAAAAAAGCCGGATTTTGTAGAATTGGGTTTGTCTGCCGATACTTTCATGGCAGATACCATTAGTGAACTTAAGGATTTTCCGTTTTTGACTAATTCTGATGCGCATTCTCCATGGCCACATAGGTTGGGTAGGGAATTCAATCAAATTGAACTAAATGATATTTCCTATTCTTCCATAAAACATGCGATTAAACATAAGGATATTAAAGCAAATTATGGTTTGATACCTAACCTTGGAAAATATCACATGACTGCATGTACGAAATGCTATAGTCTAATCGATCCAATAATTGCAAAGGATAATAAAATGAAATGCAGTTGCGGGGGAAGAATTAAGAAGGGTGTTGATTTTAGAATTTCTGAAATTGCAGACTTTAAAGAACCTAAACATCCTAAATTCAGGCCAAAATATGTTCATTTAATGCCATTGGCTGAATTGATAGCAACTGTTTATGATAAAGGTATTACAACAAAGACTGTTCAGTCAAAATGGGAAAAATTGATTGAAAATTTTGGAACGGAAATAGATGTTTTAATCAATATTCCATTAAAAGACATTGAAAAGATTGATTCAAATATCTCTTATGCCATCGAATCATTTAGAAATAACTCAATTGATGTTGTCCCAGGTGGAGGGGGCAAATATGGTGAAATTTCTTTTGATTATAATGTGGCGGAGAAAAAATCAGAAAAAATCGTTACTTTGGATAATTTTTGAAAAAACGGACTTGGAGGGATTTGAACCCTCGATCTTAAGATTAGGAGTCTTACGCCCTTCCAGACTAGGCTACAAGCCCATAAATATTAAATTGTTTCATAGATTTTTTTTTAAAAAAAGAATGTATAAGAGCGGACCCGCCGGGATTTGAACCCGGGGTCTTCGGATTAGAAGTCCGACGCCCTATCCAGCTAGGCTACGGGCCCTTATATACAACAATAATAAATATATTTTTTTTATTATTTATATTTATCTATTAATAATATAAAATAAAAAAAGTTTAGAGGATTTTATCCTCTACCTGTTTGACCAGTTGCATCATTAACACTTATGGTGTCAACATTATTACCATATTCATCGTAGATAATAAAGTACCAGTATCCTCCAGAATATGAACCACTGCCGGCATAACAACCAGGCATGTCAACAGCACTATTTGCAATACTTTGAGCTTCTGAATAGCTTAAACGAGTGCCACTTCCTGAACCGGATCCACTTCCGCTTCCACTTCCTGAACCGGATCCACTTCCTGAACCGGATCCGCTTCCAGAACTAGTTCCAGTACCAGATCCTGAACCAGATGAGTATGAGCTTCCTGACCCAGAACTTCCGGAAGTATCAGATACTGACAAACCTGTACCATTACTTGAATTGGTACCGTTTCCAATTCCATGACCAGCATTATTATCCTTTGATGACATACTTGATAAATCAGAAAATATTGGATTATCACTATTAGTAATACCATATGCCGCAACAGCTGCAGCAACACATAACACGATAATAATGGAGATGATTATGTTTGCTTTATCCAATTTTTTTCCTCCTATATAATTTAATATTAAAGATAATAATTAATTTTAGTATGTTATATAATATATATATTTCTATATGCATTTTTATAGTATTATATATATAAGGTTTAAGAACAAATGTATTAATGTTAGTTTCTAATTTCTATAATGAGGTGACATATTTGAAAGATAGAGTAGTTATATCCCCAACAACTCGTCAAGAAGGCCATGCCGAACTCGTCATGGAAGTTGATGATGAAGGGATAGTTACAAAAGGTATGTATTTTAGTATAACTCCTGTAAGGGGTTTAGAAAAGATGGTTCTTAACAAAGCACCTGAAACCGCTCCTGTTTTATGTCAAAGAATCTGTGGAGTATGTCCAATTCCACACACTTTAGCATCCGCAGAAGCTATGGACATGGCATTAGGAATTGAAATTCCTAAAGCAGCTAAATTGTTAAGAAAAGCTGTTGCAGCAGCACACGGTATTAACAGTGCAGCAATTCACCACTTCTTAGTTGCACCTGACGTTGTCCCTGAAGACAAATTCGTAGATGCAGTTAACAGTGTAAGTGAAGTCAGAAAAAATGTTCAATATGTTGTTGAAATGATTGCTGGTGAAGGTATCCACCCATCTGATATAAGAGTTGGTGGTATGGCAAGAAACATCACACCATTCACTAAAGAAAGATTAATCGAAAGAATGACTGCATTAAAACCAAAACTTGAAGAACACGTCGAATTTATTAAAAACTGTGTGCTTGAAGCTGGTTTACCTAATGATTTAGGTGTTGTTAACCAACCGTTAATGGCAATGGATGCAACTTATGGTACCAACGATTTCGATATGGACAAATTCTCAGAAGTATTGCCTGAAGCATGGTATGATGATCCAGAAATAGGTAAAAGAGGATGTTCAGTAATTCCATTATGGGAAGGTAATAATGTTGAAACTGGTCCAAGAGCAAGAATGGAAAAATTCTCCGGATTTAAAGATAAGGGTGTAGTTGCACAACATGTTGCTCGTGCTGACGAAATGTTGAAAAACTACGATGCTTGTATG
Source organism: uncultured Methanobrevibacter sp. (assembly GCA_904501935.1). GTDB lineage: Archaea > Methanobacteriota > Methanobacteria > Methanobacteriales > Methanobacteriaceae > Methanocatella. The sequence continues at coordinate 6,411 of CAJGDA010000033.1, forward strand.
GAAGCATTAGATGCTATTGATCCTGCAGCACCTGCAAATGTATCTTACGATAAGAGGGGAACTGGTGAACTTGGATTTGGTGTCATTGAAGGTCCTAGAGGAACTGATGTGCATATGGCAAAAGTTGTCGAAGGAAAAACCCAATTCTATTCTGCAATTGTGCCAACTACATGGAACATTCCAACTATGGGTCCTGCAACCGAAGGATTCCACCACGAATTAGGTCCTCATGTAATTAGGGCATATGACCCATGTTTATCATGTGCTACTCACGTGATGGTAGTTGACGACGAAGATAAATCCATTCTCAAAAATGAAATGGTGAGAATCTAAGTTGAGGGAGGAAAAATTAATGCCTTATCATTCGGATATAATCGTCATTGGTTGTGGAAACATCTTGTTTAAAGATGATGGTTTCGGTCCAATAGTTATTAATATTTTACAAAAATATCTCAATGATGAAAACGATTATTACGATCCAGCTGTTACTGCTTATGTTGAGGATGAATTTGATAAAACTATTTTGGAAGAGATTAAAGAAAAATTTGCAGATGTATCATTACCGGATAGTATTCAATTTATTGATGGGGGTACTGCAGCTCCAACAAATTTTTTCCCATTGTATGAAGATTATGATTGGAAAAAACTAATAGTTGTTGATGTTGTTGAGTTTAATGCGGAACCTGGAACTGTTGATAAATTTGATCCTAATATTATGAAAATAGGAAAATATGATAATCCTCATGGAATGACTGTTGAAGAACCTCTTCAAAAGATTTCCGAAAAATGTGAAGTGATAGTTGTCGGTTGTAAACCGGCTGAGATTCCAACACCGGATGTGGATATGGGTTTAACAGAACCTGTTGAAAAGGCAATTCCTGAAGCTATTGATATTATTTTAAATGAAATCGGGGTAAAATAATGTTTGAAAAATTAAAAAGAGCTTTTGGTGGATCTAAAGAAGAAGTTGCACCAAAAGTAGAAGAAAAAGTTGAAGAAGCTGCTCCTGTAGAAACTACCGCACCTGCAGAAGAACCTAAAGCTGCTTCATCAAAACCACGTATTGGTTACATACACTTAAGTGGTTGTACTGGTGATGCAATGTCTTTAACTGAAAACTATGACATATTATCCACTGTTTTAACTGACATGATTGACATTGTATACGGACAAACTTTAGTTGATAAATGGATTCACGGAACTTATGCTGAAGAAATGCCAGAAATGGACTTATGTTTAATTGAAGGATCTGTTTGTTTACAAGACGAACACAGTGTTCACGAACTCTTAGAAGCAAGAGAAAAATCTGGATTAATTTGTGCATTTGGATCTTGTGCTGTAACTGGTTGTTTCACTACTTTCGCACGTGGTGGTCAACAAGCACAACCTAAACACGAATCTTTCTTACCAATTAGTTCTTTAATTAAAGTAGATTTAGCACTTCCTGGTTGTCCTGTAGCTCCTGAAGTAATCGCAAAAGCTGTTGTCGCATTATGTGAAGGCGACTTAGATTACTTAAAACCAGCAATGGATTGGGCTGCATGTAATCAAGGCTGTGGCTGTGACGTATTAACCAACGTTGTCCGCCAAGGATTATGTACTGGCTGTGGAACTTGCGCTCTTGGTTGTCCAACTAGGGCAATGGGCTTTTCCGAAGGTAGACCTAGCTGTGATAGGGACAGATGTATTAAATGTGGAACTTGTTACTTGATGTGTCCAAGGTCATGGTTACCTGAAGGAAGAATTAAAAAGGAAACAGGACTTTAGGAGGAATGAATATGGTATTAGGTACTTATAAAGAAGCAGTATCTGCAAGATCTACTGATAGTAAAATATTAGAAGTATCACAAGATGGTGGTATTGTATCTGCATTACTCTGTTACGCACTCGATGAAGGAATCATTGAAGGTGCAGTTGTAGCTGGAGCTCCTGATGATGATTGGAGACCTATTCCTACTGTAGTAACTTCCTCTGATGAAGTTATCGCAGCTGCTGGAACTAAATATTCCATGTCCCCAACTTTATCTGCTTTAAAAGAAGCAACCCGTCAATGCGGAATCGAAAAACTTGGTGTTGTAGCAACTCCATGTCAAATTCAAGGTTTAAGAAAAGCACAAGCTTACCCATTCACTAGATTTGTCGCTGATAAAGTTAAATTAATCATCGGTATCTACTGTATGGAAAACTTCCCTATGGCTTCTCTCGATACCTTCGCAACCGCTAAATTAGGATTTGACTCCTTAACTGACGCTACCAAAATGGACATCGGTAAAGGAAAATTCTGGTTAACTAAAGACGGTGAAGATAATGGTTTAGCTATTAAAGAAACACACGGTTACGAACAAGCTGGATGTAACATATGTAATGACTATGTTGCTGAATGGGCTGACGTATCCACCGGTTCTGTAGGATCTCCTGATGGATGGTCCACTGTATTAACCAGAACTGATGATGGTGCAAACGTATTTAAAGCTGCAGTTTCCGCAGGTTTAATCGAAACCAAACCAGTCAGTGAAGAAAAATTCGGTTTACCAATGCTTGAAAAATTAGCTAAACAGAAAAAAGACAAAAATAATGCAGAACGTGAAAGAAGAGCTAAAATGGGAGTTAAAGTCCCAACTATATACTAAATCTTCTTTCTTTTTTTCTTTTTTTTTAATTTAATATATTTATAAAAAAAATAGTTGAAGAGATTTGAGTCTCTTCTAGATAGTTGTAACTGTACAACCTTCTTTTTCGACAATTATTGTATGTTCCTTTTGACTTACAAAGCAATCCTGCTTTTCACGAAGAGGGGCATAAGGATAAATTGCCATGGCATCAGATAGTTGCTTTAATGCGATAGCTCCTTTTCTTTCGCCAAACTCATCTGTTATCCACCTTCCTGAAAATGGAACATGTGCATGATTGTGTTGGATATATTTTAAAACTCTTTGAGTGCTTTTCATTCTAAAAGGCTTGTTTGCAAGGTATGCAAAGATATAATGTCCTGGGGAATCGTTTACAATACCTTCTCCATTGGTTGCAAACGGTTCAATTGCAATGGCCTGACCTTCTTCCAAAACATAATTATCGTGATTGTCATAATTTGGAATGGAAATTCCTGCATGCAAGTTATATTGTTCTAGGCTATGGCCTGTTAAGTTAAATATTGGGTTTAACTTATATTCTGAAATTGCTTCATGAACTGCTGCGCCAATTTTTGATATTTCAATTCCTGCTCTAGCTGTTGCTATTGCAGCTTCAAGGCCAGCCTCTGATGCTTCAACTATTTCTTCATGCAGATTAATTTCATCTTGAGTATAATTTTCATCAATATTGCCGCTAGCTATTATTGTAACCGCAGAATCCGCAATGCAACCGTCAACCATTGCGCCTATGTCCAGTTTAACCATGTCGCCTGCATTGAATTGGGTTTTGTCTCCTGCAGGGGAGGTATAATGTGCAGCTATTTCGTTTATTGATACGTTACACGGAAAAGCAATTTCAGCACCAGTTTTTAATATTTCGCTTTCTACATAGTTAACAAGGTCAATAACCAAAGCTCCATCAGTGATTAATTTTGAAGCTTCATCACGTATGTCTGAAACAATTTTTCCAGCTTTTAAATAAGATTCAATCATAAATTATTACCTTCTATACTAAATAATTAATTATTTAATTAATAAAGTTTATATAATATTTTATATTATTATACTGTATATATTATTTGGAGGTTATGACATGGAAAGTATTCCTACAATTCCTGATCAAATATTTTATTTGATTATTTTGGTAATTGTTGCTGTTGTACTACTTATCATTGTTTTCCAATGGAGAAGAGTTGCAGAATCAAAAAATTCAATAATGGTTCTTGAAAAAGAAATTGAACTTAAAAAAATGTCCATGGTAGAAAAAGACATTGAATCTAAAAGATTAATGGATAATCCAATTCCATTACCTCAAGAGCAGCAAGACAGTCTTTCAGCTATTAGACAATCCACTACTGAAGTAAGAAGTAATGTTGGTTATCTTCACTCTGAAATTAATGAAAGATTAGCCAGACTTGAAGCTGAAACTGAACAACGAAAATTGGAAAAAATGCTAAAAGAAATTGAAGCAAAAGAGAAAAAACTCAAAAAAATGAGTAAATAGGTGGTAATATGGATGCTATGGAAGCAGTTGCAATTATTATCTTAATCATTGCGATTGTAATTTTAGTTTATTATTATTTATTAAATAGTCCTGAAACTATGGCTAAAATACGTAAAGTTGTTCCTCAAAGTGCCGATGCGCATATGAATGAAGTTTTAGGTAACGATAACCAGGGTTATGATTTAGCTAAAGAAGATTTGGTTGATGGTGAAGATTCAGGATCAATGAGTAAAAGAATCAAAGTTAAACTGAGCGACATCGACATGTCCAGTTTAAACACTGATGCATTTTCCAACAAAATTGATGCGTTTTTAGATGCTAAAAGTGATGAACTGATTAAGGACTGGTCTTTAGCTACTACAAATGATTTGGAAGAGCTTCAAACTAAATTCACTGAAACAACAAGCAGTGTGGATAATTTAGAGAAAAACTTCGAAGAATTTAAAAAATCATCTGAAGAGTTCCAAAAAGTCACTGAGGAAAGATTAGGTGATTTAGACCAAAGAATAGAATCATTAGAAAATAAATAGTTTATTTTCTTTGATTTTTATCTTTTTTCCGAAAGGTTTATATATTGTTCTTACTAAATTATTATATACTGTTTTTATTCATATAGCAGGGTGGGGTAGTCTGGTGATCCCGCGGGGCTCATAACCCCGAGATCCCTAGTTCAAATCTAGGCCCTGCTACTATTTAATTAATATTTTTCATGGCAAGTTAAAGACAGCTGTTGGTTTTTTAAACTAAGGAAACTCCGCCCATCAAACAAGACTATGGCGTTGAAAAACGTATGCTGAGAAGCATGACTCTGGAGCAGAAACGATACAGCTTTTAATGGTAGACGATGATATTTAATTGAGGACATTAAAAGAATTGGTGAAACGGCCATTCCATAGGATGCAAGAGCAAAGCTGCCGATAATCACTTGTGTAGGCAAGGTAGTTCGCTTAGATGAATGCTGTTAAACAGAAGGTGGGTTACTCTTAACAGGCCATGAATATTAATTATATGATTATTTTTACTTTTTTTAGAAATTTTCCATTGTCAAATCAAAAAATATATGTTCTATGCAGACAAGATTTAAAATTGATTTCAGTTAATTTAGTTATTAAAACAAGTTGGACATTCATTTTTTTTAAGATTGTGTTTATGGAAGTGATTTGATGCATGTGATTGCAATTGAAAATTTCACTAAAGATTACGGTAATAAAAAAGGGGTTTTTGACGTATCTCTTCATATTGAAAAAGGTGAAGTGTACGGATACTTGGGGCCTAACGGAGCCGGAAAATCAACGACTTTAAGGCATTTGATGGGGTTTAGCAAAGCTGATTCTGGCAAATTGTCAGTGAATGATTTGGATTGCTGGAAAGATAAGACCATTATCAAAAAGGATGTAGGATATCTGCCTGGTGAAATAGCATTGCCTGAGGACATGACAGGAATCGAATATTTGAAGTTAATTGATAAGCTCAGAAAGACAAATGATTTAAGCTACGCAAATGAACTAATTGAATATTTTGAAATTGATTCCAGTGTGAAAATTAAAAAAATGAGTAAAGGGATGAAGCAGAAAATTGCAATTATAATGGCTTTCATGCATGACCCGGATATATTGCTTTTAGATGAACCTACAAGTGGTCTTGATCCATTAATGCAAGAAAAATTTATTAAATTGATAAATAATGAAAAGCAAAAAGGCAAAACAATAATCCTCTCTTCCCACATCTTTGAAGAAATAAGTAAATTGTGCGATAGGGTTGGAATCATTAAAAAAGGTAAGTTAATAAAAGAAGTGGTGATGGCGGATTTAAAGCATTCGGAAAATAAAACTTACAAAATCGAATTTAAAAATGATGAGGATTTTGTTAAAATAAAAAATGAATATCCAAATGCAGAAGTCGAAACAAGCAAAAAACAAGTTATCATTTCAATTACAGACAATGAAATTAATAATCTCATATCTGACTTATCTTCCTGCGACATACGCTTTCTTAAGGAAGAAAAACATACTTTGGAAGAATATTTCATGAAATTTTATGAGGATGATGAAAATGTTTAGCATAACATATTTTAACCACTTAATCAAATCCAATTTTAAATTCTTATTGGCTTTCACTTTTGTGCTTTGCGCATTTTTAATTGTAATATGCAATGTTTTCACACCTGAGACAATTAGCGGAATAAGCGATACCACAAAAGGAACAATAGCTTCAAATATTTTAACCGGCAACGGTTCATTAGTTAGCTTCTTGTCAAATTCATTCTATGCGCTCATGGCTATTTTTTTCCCAATGGTCTATTCAATTTTTGTTGCTAATAGGATGATAGCGGAAAAGGTAGACACAGGAAGCATGGCAAGTTATCTGTCCACACCTGTGAGCCGGAATACAATCACTGTTACAAGTGCGGCATATTTAATCTTATCTTTAATTGTAATGTGGTGTATTGCATCAATTGTTGGCATTATTGCTGCTAATGCTTTTCAACCGGATGCATTGGATGTGGATACATTTTTAATGCTTAATGTTGGTGTTTTTTTATATCATTTTGCTATAAGTTCAATATGCTTCTGTTCTTCCTGCATATTCAATACCTCTAAAAATTCACTGTTGATAGGTGGGGGTCTGCCTCTGATGTTTTTTGTAATCAGTTTATTGATGAAGCTGTCCGACTCTTTGGAATTTCTTGAATATTTCACATTAAATTCATTGTTTGACCCTTCCAGTATATTGAATAACAGTGGATACAGTCAGGAATTCATGATTATGGCCACAATAGGCATAATATTGTATGTTATTGGAATACTGTGGTTTGAAAAGAAAGATTTGCCGTTATAATTGGGTATAATGGCAAAAATATAATATTCAATAGGTTCTTTTTTATTTATCCTATTGACTAATTATAATAGCTTAACATAGTTAAAAAATTACTAATCTAAGCAATTAATTACTTACTAACCTGTTAAACAGAAGGTGGGTTACTCTTAACAGGCCA
>CAJGDA010000034.1 GCA_904501935.1 uncultured Methanobrevibacter sp.
CCCTGATCATGCTTTAAAAATATGGATAAAAAAAGATAAAATGAAGGAAAAGATTATCTTTTATTTGTGAGTACGTAGGCACCGCCGAGTACAGCGCTGACTGCAAACAATGCAACGATTGGGTTACCGGTTGCAAGCATTTTTTGAGTTGCAGCGGATGCTGTTGCGTTGGTTGCGTTTTGAACATCTCCACCAGCTGCGTGTGCGGTTGCGTTGGTTGCGTTGGTTGCGTTTGCCATTGCTTGTTCATTGTGATTTGCATCAGGTGGGATAATGGTGCCGTTGTGTCCGTCTTGACTTCCGTCTAAGTAGTAGTCTCCACCTGCTGCATGTTTTTGTTCGTCGTGTGCGACGTCTGGAGGAATCATTGTGCCATCGTGTCCGTCTCCGTGTGGGAATATGTACATTTCATTGTCGTTTGAGATTTGATCAATTTGGTCGGTTGCGCTTACTGCGCCTGCGGAAAATAGTACGCAAAAGATTGCGAATATTGCTAAAATATTTTTATTGAGAATCATTGATATCACCTTTAAATTTTATTTTTTTTGGAAAATTAATTTGAAATTAATTCTGTAATTTCGAATTAACTTTCCACTTGACAAGTAAACATATATCCGAGCCAGTATATAAAGTTTTTCGAGTGCAAGTGCTTACTTACATTTTAAAATAATAAATAAACGAATATTATAACTTATTATTAAAAATAAAAACTTTTAAAATCTCAAAATTAATATTGGCGATTGAACTAATAGTTTCCAAGTAAATTTTTGATGATATCCTGTCACCCATATGAAAAAGGATTAAAAAACTAAAGTGAATGATTCACACTTCCAATTTTAAAATTCAGCGTTTAACCCCGTAATAGGTTTCCATGTATTCATCATAGGGTATTCCTGCAAAATCCCATTCGTCCTGAAATATGGTGGCAGTAAATGAAAAATGCGCTCCGCAATGAGGACACTTTTGAGTATCCATAAAATCAGAAGTCAGATAATGGAAATAGTTGGAGCATCCCGGACATCCTGCAATCCCGTCATCAATATAGCTTGCATCTCCGCCATTTTCCATGCAGATGTCCCTTACGTTTCTTGAAAAGTCATCGAACTGCCCTGCAAAAGATTCAGTTTCAACATGATCATCATTATACAATACGCTTAAGGCCGGCACGCTCTTTTGCCTGCCGCAGGACGGACAGTCCAGCCGATATTTTTCGAATTTGGCGCCGCAGTAGATGCAGGTATCTTCAAAATATATGTTCCATTCATTTTCTATTAGATACAAAATAAAGCAGTTTTCACCATATTCTCTGAAAAGCCTTTGGCGATATTTCAATTGGGACTCTCCAATCATAGGCGCCAGGGAATTGAAATAATCATCCGCATCGATGCCGCTTAACTTATAAGTCCATTTCAACTTGCCCAATTCATGAACGCTTCTTTCGCTTTCGCAATAATTGTCCCTAATGCTTTTAAGTTCTGAAACCCTCTCATCGTGATGGCCGTAATGGACAATGCCGCATTTCGGACAGGCGTTTTCAAAAGGACCTATTTCGCTTTTGCAGGATATGCAGTTGGATTGAGATGCAATACACCATCTGGAGCATATCTCAAAGATTATATTGTCATGAATGAGATATTGGGAGCGCAGCACTTCAGTATGGACTTCGCCGTCTGTCTGATGAGGGGTCCTGACCAGTTCCTTTTCAAGAAAGTCGCTGTCCAAAAGCAGCCTGTCATCGAATTGGCATCCCCGAGGAGGATTATTCGGAAATGTTACGGAAGAATTCCATAGCCTTTTTCCGCAGGAAGTGCAGTAGTTATTTGTGTATTCGTTCATTTCTTTGCAATGGGAGCATTCAATGTCTGCAAATTCATATCCGCATTCGCATTCTGTCTGTCCTATCTCAACCGGCCTTCCGCAGTTAAGGCAGTGAGGCAAAGAAGCATCAATAGTCTCATCCTTATCCATAATATCTTCCTCAAATCATATCCGGGTTACACTCCAAAAAAGGCAATATGCATGTTATTCCCTGTGATCTCCACCAGTTCTCATATAAATCATCATCATCCAGATATTCGCCGCAGTCATTGCAGTACCAACCGCCGTTGACCTCGGAAAGGTCTTCACTTCCGCATACAGGGCAGGACTCGTGGCCCTCATCCTCAAACAGCGGATTGGACTTTGAAGAAGAAGAGCTGGTTTTTTGCTGTTTTGGTTTTTGCTGCTTTTCCAAATCCTTATAAGACTTGTCAAGATGATAGATATAGCCGTCAAATTCCGCTCCCTTCAACACACCATCATGATTTTTATCCGCATCATTGAAGACATCCAAACTGTTATCAAGGGCAAAATCCGGTGCATATCCCTGAATTTCATAATAGCTGAGAGCACCATCACCATTGATGTCAAGACTGTTGAATTCAGAGAGATGAGCGGTCTTTTCGCCGTCGGTATAGGATTCTATCGGCATGCCGAAGAATATGTGTGCCACCGCACCCAAAACGAGCAAAAAGAGAAGGATTGCAACAACTATCATTGTAATCTTAATAGATGTGCTTGAATCATTGAATATGCCAATTAGATTCTTATCTGAACTTTTGGCAACTCCAGAACTATCCAATCTTGCTCCGCAGCTTCGGCAAAAATTGTCCCCATCGTCATTTGCTGCACCGCAGCTATTGCACCTTTTCATCTCATACGCCCAATATTAATATTCATCAAAAGCAAGCATGAAATACACATGTTGAATATTTCATTCACACAAGCTCACCCTATAGGATTGGGTTTATAATTATGAATATTTATAATTTGACATTCCCCTTTATGCAGTTGACGTATATTTCCTTCAACTTAAACTCAAATCATCACCCATAAACAATGTATAAATATCTAAAGGCATTAAAAATATCAATTAGGTGAAAAAACATGAATACTAAAACAGTGATTATTGCTGCGATAGCATTGGTGCTTCTCCTTTTGGGTGGAATTGTCGCCTATCAGGGCACAATCCCAAAAGAAACAAATACCACTGCTGTTGCTAAAGTGCCGCTGCAGAATGCGGATTTTAAATATTTTGAAATTAAAACTCCCGAAAATTCAAATTTTACAATTAAAAATTCTTTAAATGAAACAACAAAAGGAATGGTATACTGGAAAAACACCGGCAACTATTCAAATGAGGTGCAGGGGATAAGCATTAACAAAAACCTGACAAACCTATTAATCCATCAGAACATGGAGCTCATATCAAATACCACCGACGGCAAAATCTTTGAGTCCGGCGGAATCTATCAAATCGTCAAAACATTAAATGACACTGACATTATCGTTACAGGTTCCGATTTGAACCTCTTAAAGGAAATGATCAATTCAACCAAAATCAAGAATACTAGCAATCTCACAACCCCTAAACCGATAACCCCTATAGAAAAGGTAGTCGACAAGAAGAATGATGATAAAAAAACTGTTGAAAATAAAAAAGCTACCACCAACGAACCGAAAAACACTCCTAAAGAGGATGCCCGCAAAAAAACCCATGGCCAAATCTACATTGGCGGAGGAATTTTCCAAACCGGATCAGGCCTGGAGGACAAAACCCATGCAAAAATCTATATTGATGGAGGTAACCCTGGAGAATCAATCATCATTAAAATAAAATATTATCGTGATGGCAATAGCTTAAATTATGGAAATATGGTTACAGCAACCATCCATGAAGACGGATATGTCTACATAGACAGTGCTGATTCATACAAGTTCTATCCTGACAAAGCACATATCGAACTATATGACCTTGACGGAAACTTGCAGTCAACACAGACCGTAACCTTAACTCCAGATTCCAGTACTCAGTATTTCTAGAGTACTGTCTTTTTTTATTTTTTTTAATTTTGAGGGTCAGTTTGAGGAGTATCGTCTCCACCTGATTGACTATCAGAACCAGAATCTGATCCACCATCAGAAGAAGAACCACCGTCAGAAGAAGAACCACCATCATAAGACGGACCGCCATTATAGCTTGGTCTATAGCTATAAGATGATGAACTTGATTGGGAACTTGATTGGGCTGAATCGTCAGTACTGCCTGTATCGCCTGAAGTATCATCTGAACTTGTGGAACTATCATCAGTTGAATTATCATCTGTTCCGTTAATTACCAATTTTTCAGATACGCTGGATGCTGAATGGTTTTTATCACCGTTGAAGGTTGCATTAACCTCATATTCACCGGCGCTGACATTTTCTATTTTAATATTGGCAACACCGTTTACAAAGGTTTTTGCTGATTTTTCAAATACAACACTTCCATTTGAATCCTTAATGCTGAGGTGAATATCCTTATCTTTTAATGCAATGCCCTCACTATTGGATAGCTTAACGTTTAATGTACCATTTTCTGCAATGGTACCATTTCCAAGAATATCTATTTTACTTTTATCAGCATCATCATTGGGTAATGATGCTGAAAACATCATTGCTGCTGCCCCAACAGCTGCAATAGCAACAATCACTCCCAGAATAATAAGTATCTTTTTATTCATATAATCACCCTTACTATTTATTAGAAGTTCACTGATATATAAGTATTAAGTTTAAAAAAGAAAAAAATAGAATAATCAGATTATTCTATAATAAAATCGGAAATTACATTTTCATCAGTTGTGGAAATTATAACTAGCTTGTCGTTCTTTGCGTAATTGAATAATGTGTTATCTCCATCATGAGAGATATAGCCGCTTACATTGTTAATGGTTTTTCGAGTTCCGCCGACATTTTTAACGACATCATCAGTGACTTTGTGTTTTCCATAATCGGCAACAAGAATAGCGACATATGTGCTTCCTTTCTCAAAGATTTTGCCATTTGTAGTGTAGGTTACTCCACCAATTTCATTCATTTGATTTACTTTCGCTTGTTTTGGATCTTCTTTAAAGCCTGCCGGAATATTGAAGTCAATTCCATCAATAGTGACCGTTTGATTTTCACCACCGCCTAAAAAAGAACCTAAATCAAATGCGGATACAGATCCAAAGGCCATGACGGCAATTAAAACTAAAGATAAACCCAGAATTATTTTTTTATTCATGAATAATCCCTCCTTGCTTAGAGTTAATAGATACTTTATCAACTCATTAAAATAAATTTGTTGATTCATGTTGCATCTAATATGCATCATCAAAAAATAATTTACGATTGTAGCTAAAATAAAGCAGAGATAAGTAATTTTAGGCATGTAAAAATAAGTAAATATATAAATAATAGCTTAAATCATAATAATATCTGTAACACACTCCCGTGTTATTACTAAAAAAATATTTTTAGTTTAAGTCTGGGGGATTCGTCCTCTAGACTTAAATTCGAACACCGCATTAAAACTGATTTTTTTTGATTCGCATTAATATATTTAATATAAGAAAAAAACAATATTTATTATAAGAAGTGATAGCATGAGCGAATTTTTCAAGTTTGAAGATACTTCAAGAGATATCCCATATTATAGGCACAATCCGAAAATTTCAAAAATCGCATGGATTATCCTTTTGTTGACCGTTCCAATTTCATTTTTGGTTTACGCAATATTTTCCTTTGAAAATGAGATACTTGCAAGCATTCTGTTTGCTCTGATACTTCTCATACCATTGATGTACTTTTCAAACTGGGACTTTTCATTGATATTCCATAAGCCGACAAAAAGCGAGATAATACTGGCGGTGATTCTTTTTGTTGGATATATGATTTATGCAATCGCCATCGGTGGAGTTTTGGATGCGTTCGGACAAACTTCAGCCGTGACAGGCGAGTATTTTGGCCTAAGCTGGGAAATGCTGTTCTCATTGGTGTTTTCAATGCTAGCTGAAGAGCTGATAAAATTCATTCCGCTCATGTTCTTTATGAGATTTGTCTTCAAATTCACAAATAACCGCAAATTATCCATTGTTGTCTCATCAGCAATAGTCCTAATCTTTTTTGGACTGCTTCACTATGACCCGCAAGTAACTCCGCTTATCTCTGTGCTTCTTATACAGGGATTTGGATCGATATTCGAACTCTACGGATATGTCAAAACCAAAAACCTATTTGTCCCGTATCTGTGCCATCTTATGACGGACGGATTCATATTTTTACTAATGCTATTGATAGGAGGTTAAGGCAAAATGCAAAAGGAGGCTTTAGCAAACGGAATATTGTCATTCATAATACCAGGATTGGGTCAGGGACTGCATGGAAATGCACAAAAAGGAATCATGCTGTTCATAGGAATGCTTGTAGTTCATGCGGCAGTCTACTATGTGGCGAACAATCCTTTCGGAAGTCTGATTTCAACACTTTATCACTTGTATGCAGGATATGATGCATACATAAATTACTGAAAACCAACTAATTTAATTCTGAATATGTGGATACTGCAAAAGCAATAGTTTATTCCATACCAAAACCATCACTAAATAAAGAATATTCTTGATAATTAAGATAGCAATTCATTAAACTTCTTTTAAATCGAAGCTAAAATCAATTATATTACATGAAAAATTTAAGCAGAATAAGAATAAAAAAAGTGTGAATGAAAAAATCATTCACTTGAAGGTTTGAGTTTTGTCAGTACAAATGCAGATACCAATACTGCAATAATTATGACCAGGTCAATCATTATCTCAAAGCTTTTTGCGGTTGTAAACAATTGCACTATACCTACAATCCACATTATTATGAGCACGACAGGGAGAAGGTATTTGATTACAAAAGTCCATGTTTTTCCAACTTTAAAGGTGGAATGCTCGTTTAATGCAGGCAAGAAGTGTTCTACACCATAGAACCATGCAAATATGATACATTGAATACCTATTAAAAGCAATATTCCGAACTGATTGACGAATGAATCGATGATTCCGACAAGATAGCTGCTAATACCGGTTGTTAAAATCAATGAAAATACGCATCCTATAACTGACAATATGGTTGCTGTTTTCTTACGGGACCATCCTAACTTATCAGCTGTTGAACTTAACATCGGCTCGAAAAATCCGAGCGCTGAAGTAATTCCTGCAAACAGAATTGCCAAGAACAGCAGCGGAGCCAAAACACGTCCAATCGGACCCATAATGTTGAAAATCATTGGGAATACGATAAATACCAGTCCTGTACCTTCAGTGATTAGCTGAACCATAGGTGTTCCATTGGTAAAGGACATGAATCCTAAAATGGAAAATACACCAAATGCAGTACATATTTCAAACAAAGAGTTTGAACACACAACAATCAATACATTATCGATTAGTTTGGAGTTTTCAGGCAGGTAACTGGCATATGTAAGTGCAATGGCCTGACCCATACTCAATGAAAAGATGATTTGTGCAAATGCCGCAAGCCAAATGTCAATATTGAAAAGCATGCTCCAGTCAGGAGTCAGGAGCGTTGAAATTCCAATGCTTGCACCAGGCAGGGTCAATGAATAAATAATGATTATTGCCATTATGACAAAGAGTGAAGGAATAAGGATTTTGGAAACCTTACCGATACCCTTATCAACGTTTTTATGGGAAATGAACCATAGGATAACCCATAAAATCAAAACACCAACTGTTGTTGGAATCAGCAGGAAGCTTGCATTGGAAAGGTTGGAACTTCCACCGACAGTGTTGACGAAGTAAGCTGCCGTATCGGTTCCCCAATGGAATGTGAAGCTGCTTAACAGATATACCAAATCCCAGCTTAAAATTACCATATAATAAATTGTAACAATAAATACGAATAAAACCAGAATCCAAGCGATTATCTCAAACTCGGGTTTGATGTCTTTCAAGATTTTTGAAAAGGATTCCTTGAATGAGAATCCCACACCATATTCTAGAATTAAAAAAGGAATTCCCATTATAGCTATCGCAGTAAAGTAAGGAATGAAAAACGATCCCCCACCATTAGAATAAAGCACATAACTGAAACGCCAGATGTTACCGAGACCAACAGCCGCCCCAATCATAGCGAAAATAAAAGCTAAAGATGAATCCCATTGTGCTTGTTGAGTCATAATAATACTTTTGTAAAAATGTATATAATAACTTTTACATATTAAATTGTAATGAATGTTTTTGACAGATTTTTGATGGGAGATACTGCAGGCATAAACTGGTGCTTTGAAAACCGGCATTTCATAGAGCGTCTGCAGGACAATGGAATATCCAGACAATATGTCATGGATTGCATTATGAACGAAGAGCCGCTCAGCTGGGAGCATATTGAAGGCAATACGTATGCTGCCGTGTTTGAAGCGCCCAAAAATAAGGATTATAAAGAAATCAGGGTTTTGATGGCTTGCAGCGGAAACTCAATTGACCTTATAACTATCATGAGAAACAATGAAACAACAACCAATCGCCAAAAAAGGCAATTTCAGTCTGAAAAAACAAAAAATTTAGAAAAAAAGAGATTAAAAGCCTTGTCAAAAAGAAAATGGTAAGCGATAATAATTATCGCTTAAAATTTATTGAAGTTTACGTAGTTTGTCAAACCCCATCTGAATAATATTACACCAGTTGCCCCACCATTTGAAGCTGAAATACCATCATTCAGCAATTCAGAAGCAGGCAAGCTAGTTGGATTTGAATCGGACCTATAGGATTGCAAACCGACCCAGACTTCAGCGCCGCTGGATTGTTTGACAAAAGTCTCAGTTGTCTTTTTAATCCAGGAAGTGCCTTGATTATAATTTCCTTTGTAAATCATCGGGACAATCGCATCAAGATATTTTGTCAGTGTTGGGATATCCTGTCCGTAATAATATACGTCTGAAGACGGTTCAGGCATGATTGCAGCTGAAACTATCAACTTAGGATTGATGCTATGGAGCTCCTTACATACTTGTTGTGTGAAGTAATTGATAGCATCTGTAGATTTAGCATACTTATATGCAGTTCCAGGATACCTTAAATAATCCATATGAATTCCGCTGACTCCTTTAATATTGGCATAGCTTTTAGCCTCGCTGATTTTGGAATTAATTAAATTATAATCAATTTGTCCATTTTTAACAGGATTCAACCACTCACCATCGTAAAATACTTGCATCCAAATATGGACATTGATGCCTTTGCTGTTTGCACTTTTAATAAAGCTTTCAACACCGGATTTTCCATATAACTCTACTGCTTTGAAGTTTAGGAAAATATGTTTTGTGCCGTAATTCTTAAGTGTATCAAGATTTACGCTTTTCATATCACGGCCAAAAAGCCAAAATCCATCGTTTGGAGTATTTTTAGCTGACTGAACTTTAAATGAAAATGTTTTGGAAACGCTTTCATAATAGCTATTTCCTGAAGCAGAAACCTTCATGCTATAAGATCCAGGATTCAGGTTAATGTCTAAGGTTGCAATACCATTGTTATCGGTTTTTTTATCATAAGTCTTTCCATTTATTGTGAATTTGACTGCGAAACCCTTAAATAAGGTTCCTCTTGCATTAGTCAATTTGACTTTAAACTGACCTGGAGTATTAGCCTTATAATCACCTGTGCTTACACCAGTTATTACCATAGGCATTTTAGCCAATACAGTTATTTTAGATGATACACTAGCCTTATTGACATTCTTTTCACCTGCATAGGAAACAACAATAGGGTAATTGCCTTTATACAAACCTATATCCAAGCTAGCAACACCTTTGGAATCGGTGGTTTTGGAATAAGTCTTACCGTTAATAGTAAAATCAACAGTACGACCAGCCAAAGGAAGACCATCAACAGTCAAGGTTGCAGTGAAAGTATTCTTAAAGTTGACATATGCAGTGTATTCCGGAGCAACAATCTTGGAAGTCTTGGTTGAAACTACAAGAATTGATGATGATACACTAGCCTTATTGATATTCTTTTCACCTGCATAGGAAACTACAATAGGATAACTGCCTTTCTTCAAACCAATATCCAAACCTGCAACACCCTTGGAATTAGTAGTCTTGGAATAAGTCTTACCATTAACGGTAAAGTCAACAGTACGACCAGCCAAAGGAAGACCATCAACAGTCAAAGTAGCATAAAAAACATTACCAGTTGAATAAGCAACCAAAGGATCAGCAACAATCTTGGAAGCCTTAGAATTAATCACAAGAATTGATGATGATACACTGGATTTCTCAATATTGGTTTCACCAGCATAGGAAACTACAATAGGATAATTACCTTTCCACAAACCAATATCCAAACCTGCAACACCCTTGGAATTAGTAGTCTTGGAATAAGTCTTACCATTAATAGTAAAATCAACAGTACGACCAGCCAAAGGAAGACCATCAACAGTCAAAGTAGCATAAAAAACATTACCAGTTGAATAAGCAACCAAAGGATCAGCAACTATATTGGAAGTTTTATTTGTAATGACAAGTATCTTTGATGAGCCTGTTATCGGATTGAATCCTTCTTCGCTAAAAGAGTACTTGACATCATATGTTCCTTTAGCTACATTCAATTTCAATGCAGCATTACCATCATTATTTGTTAATGCATCTACTGTCTTACCATTAAATGTAAATTTGACAGTTTTATCAGCCAGTGGAGACTTATTGTCGTCCAACAATTTTACATTAAAATTATCACCTTTCATGTAAGTGGTTTTGCTAACCTTACCAAAAGATGCATCTTCATTTTCTACAGCCGAAGCGGCTAAATCATCATTGGCCGCATCTAAGCTGGCAAGCGTGTCCTGATTGACATCACTCAATACTGCATTATCATCCGTTGCATTTGTGCTTTCAGCACTGACAGCCGATATTGTCAAAGCAACAGTCAAAAGGATGATAATGAGTGTTAAATATTTAAAATTTATTTTATCACCCCGTTAGATTGAAAGTTAATTTACCTGTACCGTTAGTAATTTCTAATTCATCGCTTTTAGGATCAAGCCCATTCAAGAATTCATTAGCGCTATCCTGATCCATATACTGCGGCAGGTAATTAGATAAGTAAACTGGATAAACTGTACATTGTCCAGTGTCGCCTATTAAATCAATTTGTACAAAATAATCATATAAAGTTTCCGGTCTTTGCAAATCAAAAATGAAGTCACCCAAACTGTAGAAAATCGGTTTTCCTTTATACATTTCAATTCCTTGAGCTACGTGAGGGTGGTTTCCTACAACAACATCAGCACCGTAATCAATCAGTTCATGAGCAATGCGCTGTTGGTCTTCATTTGGAGAGTGGGAATATTCATTTCCAAAGTGCAGGTAAGCAACAACCATATCGGAATCATTGTGCTCGCTGATTTGCTTTTGAGCGTCTTCGGAGTCATATGCGGAATAGCCCGGTGAGGATCCGTTTGCATAAGGCAACATCTCATAAGGATATTCGGCAAAATTATTTGAATCCATATAATTCAATATTGTTATATTTCTGCCTTTGATTTCTTTGGTTACAGCCTGATGCGCTTCATCTTCCGTATTTCCAGCACCCATAGGAGTTATTCCTGCTTCTTTAAGATGATGAATTGTATCATTCATGCCCACAATACCATAATCTGTAGCATGATTGTTTGCAAGAGCTGCTACAGTATTGTTGTTTGCGCGTGCAAGAGGAACATAACTAGGGTCACATTTAAACGGAACATCGCTTTTTACCGCAACTTCTGCTGTAGTGGCGGCATTTTCAAAGTTAATCAAAAGCAAATCGACATTAGAGGTTACATTGCTAACGCCGGCAAATGGGGAACTGTCAAAGCTTAAGACCCCCGGCATATTACGTGCAAACATCACATCACCAACAACAGCCATGGAAACGTTTTCCCTAGATGACATGTCGTCCTTAACTAGGATATTGTTCCCGCCCATTAAAACTGTTGCTGTAGTGGCTACTAAAATTAAAATGGCCAAAAGCATGATCAATGCTAATATAACCCCTCTAATTCTCATAAGTTATTCCTCTACGATTACGGCTTCTTCATCTTCACTAAATAATTGATCCAACATCCATTCAGCATCATATTCCATGATATCGTCATATCCTTGGCCCATACCTAAAAACATGATCGGCTTTTTGATTACATAACCTATTGAAAGTGATGCACCGCCTTTGCTGTCTGCATCGGCCTTGGTTAAAATTACGCCGTCAATGTCAATGGCTTCATTGAACTTCTTAGCCTGTTCGGTTGCATCATTGCCTGTCAATGCATCACCGACAAATATGACCAAGTCAGGATTTGAAACTCTTTTGATTTTCTTCATTTCATCCATAAGATTTGTATTGGTTTGCATTCTTCCTGCAGTATCGATTAAAACCAATTCTTTTCCTTGAGCTTTTGCATGTTCAACGGCGTCAAATGCAACAGCTGCAGGATCTGAACCTTTTTGGTGCTTGATGATTTTAACACCAACATTGTCAGCATGATAAGTAACTTGTTCGATAGCTCCAGCTCTGAATGTATCTGAAGCGGCAATTACAGGAGTATAACCTTTTTTAAGATAATAGTTTGCCAATTTACCGATAGTTGTTGTTTTTCCAGTACCGTTGATTCCTACAAACATCACTACCAACGGCTCGCCCATAGCCTTTTTCTCTTCAATCATTTCAGTCATTGATTTTCCAGGAATATCAATTATTTCGGCTACTGCATTTCTAAGCGCAAGGTAAGTGTATTCGGTAATGTCATTGCTTCTTTTGATTTTCTTACCTACCAAATCATCTTTTACATTTTCAACAACTTCTGTTGCAACTTCCATTGCAACATCTCCCTGTAAAAGCTCCATTTCAAGTTCAAATAAAATATCTTCAACGTGATCTTCTGTGATTGTTTTTTCACGAACAAAGGAAAAGATTCCACCTTTAGCTTCGCCATCTGCAGAAACATCTTCTTTATCTTTGCTTCTGCTCCAGAAGTGAGACTTTTTCTCTTCATCCTCACCTTCTTTTTCAGAAACTTCCTCCTCTACTTCATCATCAGACTTGTCTTTGCTTCTGCTCCAAAAGTGAGATTTCTTCTCTTCATCCTCACCTTCTTTTTCAGAAACTTCTTCCTCTACTTCATCATCAGACTTGTCTTTGCTTCTGCTCCAGAAATGAGATTTCTTCTCCTCTTTAACCTC
>CAJGDA010000035.1 GCA_904501935.1 uncultured Methanobrevibacter sp.
AGCCAGTTTATAAGATTCTTTATGGCAGTGAAACTGAAACTATTCATAAAGAAAATGGATGTTTGTTTAAATTGGATCTTTCAAAAGTAATGTGGTCAAAAGGCAATAACAACGAAAGATTGAGGATTGCTAAATTAGTTGAGGATAATGAAACTGTTATTGACATGTTTGCCGGAATTGGTTATTTTTCAATCCCCATTGGGGTTCATTCAAATGCTAAGGAAGTAATTTCTATTGAAATAAATCCTAATTCCTACAAGTTTTTATGCGATAACATTAATTTGAATAAATTAAACAATGTAACCCCAATTTTAGGGGATTGTATGGTTGAAACCCCTAAATTCAAAGCAGACCGTATTCTTATGGGGTATGTTAAAACAACTCATCATTACTTAAAAGTTGCTATTGATAGCTTAAATAAAGGTGGAATTCTGCATTATCATGAGACTGTACCTGAAAAGCTAATGAACACACGCCCTATTGAGAGGATTATTGCACAATCGGGTAACAGAGATGTGGAACTGCTGAAAATAAATAAAATTAAAAAATATGCTCCTGGTGTAGAGCATGTTGTTATTGATGCACGGATAGATTAGCTATTTTATCTAAAAGAGTTTCATTTAACCATTCACTGTTTACGTATTTTTCATATACACATAATCTTTCAGTTAATTCAAATCCAGCGTCTATTGTTAATTTTTCAAGTTCATCAATGCCGGGCCAAGGAGATGTTATATTAACGTAATCAGGGCTCACTGGTGAAACACCGCCCCAGTCATCTGCACCACATAATAAAAATATTTGGGCAGTATCATTGTTTAAGTTAGGTGGAACTTGGATACTCACATCTGTATCTCCAAACAATAGTGTTCCCGCTATAACTGTTCTGACCATATCTAAAAAAGTTGGTTCTGGCCAATTTTCCATTTCAATTCCAGGAATTGGTGTGAAATTTTGAATGATTACTTCTTGTATATGGCCATATTTGTCATAAAGCTCCCTAATTGCCAATAATGAATCAGCTATTTCTTCTTTTGTTTCACCAATGCCGATTAAAATGCCTGTTGTATATGGAATTTTAAGTTTTCCTGCATTTGAAATAGTTTCCAGTCTTAATTTCGGATGTTTGCCAGGACTTTTCATATGCGCCGGCAATTCCATTAACCTATCTGATGAATTTTCAAGCATAAGTCCTAATGATGCATTAACTTCCTTTAGTCTTTTCAAATCATCATAACTAAAGTTTCCGCCGTTGGTGTGGGGTAACAATGTTGTTTCATCCAAAGTCATTTGACAGATGTCAACAATGTAATCAATCATTTTGTCATATCCGTATTCGGCTAATCTTAAACGAACGATTTCTTCTTCATCTGCATCCTCACCAAAAGTAAAAAGCGCTTCTTTACAACCATATTGCTCAGCTTCCTTTAAGCTTTCCAGTATTTCATCTTTGGTTTTAAGAATAATGGCTTCAGGGTGATTTGGGTCTTTTTTAAAATTACAGTATCCACAATCATTTCTACAGATTTCAGTCAATGGTATGAATACATTTTTAGAATAAGTAATAAGATGATTCTCCCTATATTGTACAGTTTGTGACATATAGTTTATTATTTCACTATCTGTTGCGTTCAATATGTGGAGGATATCTTCTTTTGTTAAATTTGACGGCATTTTTAACCTTCACGTTCAGAAACGGTAACTTCCACATAAAGTGGTGGAATCTCATTTTTGTCTTCCCATATGGCAATAACCACATCAAAACTTGGAAGTTCAAAAATTTTATATCCTACAACAAGCCCCATTGATTCAAGTTCTTCTTTCATTCTGATAAAACCGTGTTCATCAACATCACTTGTATTTATTGTACTTTCTTTGATGTGCTTATCTCCAGATTTTAGGATTTCAGTCACTTTTTCTGAAGTTGCTTCTAGCTCAGTTCCACCAAGAATTTCCCCAATTTCACTAAGCTTAGATTCAAATTCACTAATAGGGATTGTGGTTCTTGTTCTTCCTCTAACAATTAAAATCCTATCATTATTGATTGCAGGTCTGGATCCTTTGAATGAATCAAAAAATCCCATTACTTGCCCTGCTATTTCATAGGTTTTCTTCATTTAATCAAGTCCTAATCAATATTTAATTCGGCTTTAAGCTCACCTAAGGTAGTTACTTTTTCAGCAAATGCATTGTGTCTGTGAATACTTTCTTCATTTTCTTGACGTGCTGTTATTAAAACATCATCTGGTAAACCAGAATATTTATTTGCAATTTTTTCCATCATATTTCTGACACAGTCTTCAACAAAAACAGGTTTTCTGTGTGCATTCATAACTGTTGCGTTTTCATCAGGTCTTTTAAGTAATTCGCAAACTGGTGAGCTCATTGAACTTTCGATAATTTCAATCAAATCTTCAGCTTTAATAATGCTATGTTCGGGAACTTCGATTAATAAGGTTCCAACTCCTCTTTGGTTGTGAGAAGCGAAAGTAACAGTATCTAAAACTTTTTGTGTTGTTTCTTCGTCTAAAAATTCTAATAATTTGTTTTTATCAGATTCTTTGACAGACTCTTGTGCACAAGGACAAACAGTCATACCAATAACTTCGGCTCCAATGCTTTTTCTAGTAACAATATTGCCTTTATCATCTCTTTTTCCAATAGCTTTAGCTATTAGCTTAGCCATTTCTTGAGTTTTGTTTTTTGTTACTGGTGATTCTTTCATGAACATGAAATCAGTTGTCATGGATATTTCAACACGTTTTGCATATTCATGTTTGGTCATCATTTTGTTAACAATCTCTGCACATAATGATTCAATGTCTACTGTAGAATCTTTAGCAACAGTTTCAAGAACTTCACTAATTGCTTCCGGGTTCCTAGACATGTGTACACCTTTTTGATCATTTGGCAAATCTACAAATGCATCAAATGTAGGTAACAATATTATTGGTCTTTTATTTGTTCTTTCTAGTTGTAATAACTTTTTAACTCCAGTTACACCTACTCTGGTTAATTTTATAGGTATGCTTGGAGCATCGTCTTGAGTGTCGGGTAAGCAAACTGCCAATTTAATAACCTCTATTTAATTAAATATAATATTTTTTGTTTCTTTTTATTTATATATTTAAATGTAAATTTATCCTATTTTGTAAGAAAATTATTACTGAGGAAATTATTTTTTACTAAATTGTCAAAATAAATTTTTAAAAATCGATGAAAGTATTTAATAAATTAATAAAAAAGTAGTTTATTTAAACTACTTGAAAATTAGATTATAAGATGTTTGAAGATCCCATATCCTCTTTAATTACATCTAAAACTGTTTGAGTATAGGTTCTTTCTATAATTGGGTCTTTTAATAACTCTTTAATAAATGCATTTAACTCATTTGTGTTTCTGAATTTTGCAATTAAAAATGCATCGTATTCACCAGTAACATCATAGATTCCGACTACATTTTTATTAAAGAAGGTCTTTTCTTCCCAATTTTTGAGTTTTCCACCTTTGACTCTTACACCAATGATTGTAGTTAAAACAAATCCTAACTTTTCATGGTCTATAATCGGTGAAAATTTTTTAATGACGCCAGATTTTACCATTTTATCAATACGGTTATGGACAGTACCTACAGAAACATCTAAACTACGGGATATTTGTCTATAGGAGGTCCTTACATCTTCATTGATTATTTTGAGAATGTTAATGTCTGTGTCATCTAATTTTATTACATTATCTTTAGATTTTACCATATATATCTCCCCTAATCAAATTGGGTTAATATCGATTAACCTTTATATATTATACTAACTTTTTCATAATATTTAAAAGTTATTGTATTTTTTTTTATTTTTTTTCTTATTTTTTTAGTAAAATTAACAAGGGTTATATTATTTTTCACAAATTTTTTAATTAGTTTCGCCAAAAATGATATAATTTTTTTTTATTTGATTATATTTTTTAATATTTATAAAAATCATTACATCTTTTTTTAAAAAATGAGGACTATTTTGTTAATTTTAAAAGGATATCTTGGATTTCCCTAATATTTGCATCTGTTTTGATTCCTAAAGGATTATAGTGTGTTTTTATGGCAATAAATCCTTCTTCTTTTATTTGATTCACAATCAAATCAAACTTCGGAGCGCTGACCTTTAAGGATTTGCACACTGAATGAATGTCAAAAAATGTTGCTGGAGCATCAGATTCGGCTAGACATTTGTTTAATAACTTCAATGCCTCTTTTTCAGTATTGATTTTCTTATTTTCTGATTCGTCAATCATTTTCTGAATGAATTCTCCATTCTGAATATCTCCTAACCACAATGGTCCTGCATGAACTAGCTTTTCACCACAAACTGGACATATTTCTTCAATTGGGCTGGCTAATCCATTAGATGTTTGCCTGTGCAAACAATTTTTACAATGACTAATGTAGCCCATATTGTTTAATGATTCATCTGTTTTTTTTGAACCTTTTTTAATTTCTAGGTATAATCTCATATAATGTTCAGTGCTGTGTGATAATTTCACTTCAATGCACTTTGCATATTTTGCAAGTGTGAGTGCAACAAAACCTGCCAATATCCTAATGCCGGTTTCATGGCAATATTCACTTTTGTAGGGTTTTGCATTGTATTTGCGAATACATGGTTCCTTATAGGTTCCACATAATGCGGAAGTGTCGGTTGCAGTAACGCATAGTAGGGAATTTCTGCGGGCACAGTATCCTGCGGAGTCTAAAAATGGTGAGGGTGTACCAAACGGATCGATATCAATCACATCAAACTCGCCCCGTTTCATCCTTAAAAACATACTTGCATCATGTTGATAAACTTCAATATTGCTCAAACTGTTCAATTCTATATTATGTTTTTCATAATGGTTTGCAACTTCACTTATATCGTTAATGGAAACTTCCCCAACGCCTTCAATTTCATTTTTATAGCGAATTCCACGAATTCCACTGCCACCAAACAAGTCGCAAATATCAATTTCTCTTTCCTGCTCTTTTTGAAATACTTGGATTGCAAGTATTGATAAATCTCTATTTAATTCCATGTGGGGATTATAAAATACGGGAGCATCAGACGAAATTTTATCAAATTCTGGAAATTCGATTTTAGTTAGCCCCTCTTCAATACTTTTAATTTTATATTCATCCATTAATTCTCACTCTTAATTCTTTTTATTTTGTTAAGTAATGTTTTAAATATTATTAGATTTAAATATTAGTATAGAAATTTAATTAATTTTATAAATTGGTGATGATATGTCAAATATTAAAGTTCCTATTGCAAAACCAATAATTGGAGAAGAAGAAATAGAAAATGTGGTTGAAGTCCTTAAATCAGGAATGATTGCTCAAGGCCCAAAAGTAGAAGAATTTGAAGAAAAATATGCTGAATGGATTGGAGCAGAATATGGGATTGCTGTAAACTCAGGAACAGCAGCATTGCATGTTGCTCTACTTTCCTGTGGTATTGGCGAAGGGGATGAAGTTATCACAACTCCATTTACTTTCATTGCAAGCGGAAATTCAATTTTATACACTGGTGCTAAACCGGTATTTGCAGACATTGATTTGGATACATACACAATGGATCCTGATTCAATTGAAGATTTGATCACTGAAAATACTAAAGCTATTTTGCCTGTTCAGTTATATGGTCAACCAGCAGATATGGAAAGAATAAATGCAATTGCCGAAAAGCATGGTTTAATCGTTATAGAGGATGCGGCACAAGCTCACGGTGCAAAATTCAATGGGGAAAATGTTGGAACTTTAGGAGATATGTCATGCTTTAGTTTTTACCCAACAAAAAATATGACAACCTCTGAAGGTGGAATAATTACCACTAATGATGAAGATTTGGCCGAAAATGCAAAAATGTTTAGGGCACATGGGGCAAGCATACGATATCACCACGATGAGGTAGGTTATAATTTCAGAATGACTGATATCTCAGCTGCAATTGGTCTTGCACAATTAGGTAAAATTGACGAGTTCAATGATAAAAGAATAGAAAATGCAGCATATTTGAATGAAGGTTTAAAAGATGTTGATGGCGTAATAACTCCGCAATGCTTTGATAATGTAAAACATGTATATCACCAATACACAATCAGAGTAGAAAAAGGCAATAGGGATGATTGGGTTGATATAATTAATGAATGTGGTGTAGGAACAGGTATTCATTATCCAATTCCATTATACAATCAACCGATTTATAAGGCATTAGGAATTGAAGGAAATTGTCCAAATGCAGAATTTGCAGCAGACAATGTAATTTCCCTTCCAGTACATCCATCACTCACAAAAGAAGATTTGGACAGAGTGATTTGTGCTGTTAAAACAGCATCTAGCAAGTTAGATTAAATTCTAACTTTTTTTTTATTTTAACATTTTCTCGACAGTATCAATTTTGGCATCTAAAGTTCTGTTTTCAAGATCCCTTCTATCATCTATTTTTATCACTGTGTATACTCTGCCAATTCCAAGTTCAAAAATAGCCTCTTGAGCGGTAGCTATTGCAGCATAAAGTTCTTCCAGATTATCTGCTTCTATTTGAGTTCCCATTCCAGTTAATTGGTAATTCAAACCAGAATCTTTTATTGATTGAACGGCAGCAGTTACATAATCTTTACATTCAGTTGTTTCAGTTCCAACAGGTAATATTGCAAAATCACAAGTTATCATTTTTTCACCTACTAAAATTATTTATTTAACTTGCTATAAATCAATTTGTAATGGTTAAATTAAACAAAGATGAATTTAATGAGCATATTTTTACAAGAATTAATAATTTAATTCGTGATTATAAATTAATCAAAGAAGGTGAATTAATAGCTATTGCACTATCCGGTGGTAAGGATAGTGTATTGACATTACATGCTATTAAAAATTACCAGCAATTCTTAGATTTTGATTTGGTAGCCATCAGTGTTGATGAAGGTATTGAAGGCTATAGGCATCATGGCATTGACTCAGCCATCAAAAATGCCAATGATTTAAATGTTAAACTTATTCAAAAATCATTTAAAGATGAAGAAGGTTTCGATTTAGATGATATTTATTCTAATTTTAAAAGTGCTTGCATTCCATGTGGCGTATTTAGAAGAAATATTTTAAACAAAACTGCACATGAATTAGGGGCAGTTAAAATAGCTACTGGTCATAATTTGGACGATGAAATCCAATCATTCTTGATGAGCTTTGCAAGAGGGGACACCATTAAATTTTCAAAATTCGGTCCGGAACTTGATGTAATTCATCCAAAATTGGTTCCGAGAATTAAACCGCTGTGGAACACTCCCGAAAAGGAAGTTGGTATGTGGGCTGTAATGAACAATATTGATATTCATTTGGAAGAGTGTCCTTATTCGCATTTGTCATTAAGGGCTAAAATTAAAGAGTTTTTAAATGTCAGTGAAGATGAATATCCCGGTGTAAAGAATAATGTGATGGAGTCTTTTAAAAAAATATTGACGTTTGAAAATGACATATCCACAACCTTAAATGAGTGTGAAATCTGCGGCGAGCCAACTTCTTCTAACATTTGTAAAGCTTGTGAATTGAAAGAATTAATTAATTCAAATGATTTTGGTAAAAATTGAATGGAGAATAAGAATTGGGGTTTATAAATAAATAGACAGAGCCAGTTTAATTCTTAAAATTCTAATTGGAATAATCATTGATGCGATTTTAGGCATTGCTGTTCCTGAATTGTCTATTATTGGATTTCCATGAGTAATATTTGTAGAGGTTCTTAAAGCTATTACTCCAATTTTAGTTTTTATTTTAGTGACTTCAGCTATTTCTAAAGCCAAATCCGGGATTGGATCCAAATATAAATGATTATTAAAAAAAGTAAAGATAGATGATGGTTTTCTTAAAAAAATTAATTCCTCAAGATTGCGAAGGCCATATAAGCAATAAATAATGCAATCAAAATTACTCCTTCTTTTTTATCATATTTATCTTGTGTTTTACCGAATATGAAACATAGCACAGTAACTGCAAACATGAAGAGCACATCTATTAATAAACTTGAGTCAAGTGGAATTGCACTTATCGCACTACTTGCACCAAGTACGAATAAAATGTTAAAGATGTTTGAACCGATAACATTACCTATAACTAACTGATTTTCCCCTTTCTTTAAAGCAGTAATTGAAGTCACAAGTTCAGGCAAAGATGTACCAATTGCTACAATGGTCAAACCTACTAATGTTTCACTCATTCCAAGGGCTATTGCTATAGCTGAAGCGCTATCAACAACCAAATCTCCACCGATAATGATGCCCGCAAGACCTACAAGTATGAAAATTATACTTTTCGGTAGGGTAAATTTAGGCTCTTCAACTTCATCCGATCCACTTGATTTTTTGGCGTCGCGAACTAAATAGAAAATATAAGCAACTAAGATCAGGAGTAATATTATTCCTTCAATATTTGTAATGTCCCAACCGATTATTATGAAAACTGCCCATAATAATGTAATTCCTACAAGGAAAGGCAAATCCTTTTCCAAAACACTTTTTTCCATCAATAATTCACTTAATAATGCCGCAATACCAATGACCATTAACATGTTAAAGAGATTGCTTCCTATAACGTTACTAACTGCTAATGCATTGCTGCCAGTCAAAGATGAAGTAATGGATACTGCAGCTTCAGGAGCGCTGGTTCCAAGCGCAACTATTGTTAAACCCACTATAATTGTTGGGATTTTTAATAATGATGCAATACTGCTTGCACCATCAACAAAAAAGTCAGATCCTTTAATCAAGAATACAAAACCTATGATTAATAAAACAACTTGTATAATTATTCCGGCATCCATATTATTCCTCTTTAATTTCTTTTTGTGGTCCCAAATCAGTTACTAGGACTTTATCGATTTGGTGCCCATCAATATCAATAATTTCAAATATGAATCTTCCACATTCATATTTATCTTCTTCATCAGGTATTGTACCGCTAATACTGAGAATAAACCCTGCTAAGGTAGTGTAATTGTCTTCTTCTTCATCAGGCAAAGCATCTTTAAAGTCAAACAATTTTTTAAATTTATCAATAGGGTATCTTCCATCAATTAACCATGTTCCGTCATTTCTTTGAATAGCTTCAGGCTCATCTTCCTCATCAATTCCAGGAATATCTCCTACAATACCTTCAAGTAAATCATTTAAAGTAATTAAACCTTCTACACTTCCGAATTCATCAACAACAAGAGACATATGCACATATTCTTGATTTTCTTTGAATTCTTTTAGGAGTTCTAATGTTTCTAAATGTTCAGAGACTACTAAAGGTTCTTTTACAATTTTATAAATATCAAATTCTTCATCAGTAAACATCACTGAAAGAATGTCCTTAGCTTGAACTACTCCAATAAAGTCATCTAATTCTCCTTTAGCTATTGGAAAAATAGACCTTTTACTTTCGATGATT
Organism: uncultured Methanobrevibacter sp.; assembly: GCA_904501935.1. Taxonomy (GTDB): domain Archaea; phylum Methanobacteriota; class Methanobacteria; order Methanobacteriales; family Methanobacteriaceae; genus Methanocatella. The sequence continues at coordinate 9,458 of CAJGDA010000035.1, forward strand.
TTGACTTTATTTATGGCCCTATCATCTTCAAGGTCAATCCAGATAATTTCATTACGGGGGGTCATGATGCTTTCAACTTTTTGGTCGTCAAGTTTGAAAACCCTTTTGATGATGTCTTCTTCTTCCTTCTCGATAGTTCCGTCTTCTCTTCCTTCCCGAATCATTAATGTAATTTCTTCTTCAGTAACAACGTCATCGCTTTTATCCTCGATTCTAAGCAGCCATAAAAGAAAACGACTTGACTTTGCAAGAATGAAACTAGCTGGCTTTGAGATTTTTTCGAGGATTACCATACTTTTAGCAACTCTAAGTGCAATTCTTTCAGGGTCGTTTAAAGCAATTACCTTAGGCACGATTTCTCCGATAACTAAAGTCAAATATGTAGTGACGATAACAACTATTGCAACGCTAATTGGTTCACTATATGGTATAAATGAGATTAAGTTGGAAAGCGGTTTGGCCAAGGTTACTCCACCAAATGCCCCAGTTAAAACACCGATAAGTGAAATTCCAATTTGCACTGTAGATAAAAATTCATTCGGGTCTTCTAATAAATCAAAAACAATTTGTGCATTTTTGTTTCCATCTTCTAAATATTTTTGTAATTTTGCTTTTCTAATAGATACAACAGCGAGTTCCGCCATTGATAAATATCCAGTAAGGATAATTAAAATTAATATTATAATTATTTCGAGTGTCGTTCCAATCATTTTTAACAAACCATTAAAACTATTATAAATCACTGGCCTGTATAAAGTCAGTGTTTCCATATATCTTATTTTGCATTTCCTGCACTGCTAAGGAAGCCTCTTCTCTTGTAGCTACTTTTTGAAAGATTCTTCTTGATTTGACTTTCAAAGTTTTCCCACAAACACATTTGCGTGTAGCCACGCCTTTTTTTGCATATAATGCACGTCCACAGTCGCAACGAAATATAAGATACATGATACCTTTTCCATTTTAGATTAATAATAATAGTAATATTAAATATATTATTTAAAATTAATTGCTATCCACCAAAGATTTGCATAAATAATGGTATGAAAACTTGTGAAGGCAATATTACTAAAGTCGCAATGCTAACTGCCAGATTAGTTCCAATCACAACCAATAAAATTCGAAATATATTGTTTTCCCATAAATCCCTTAAACTTTTAATTTTGGTTAGGTTACTAATGTCACTTTGCCTTACTTTTCTAAATTTGGCTTCAGTTAGTCCTGAAAACCATCCTGCAGCAAGCAATGGATGAATTATTGTTAATGGAGCAACCAGTCCTCCGACTATTGCAGATTGAATTTTTGAACCTGAAACAATTGATCCGATAAAACCCATTATCATACTGATTATAATGAATTCGTAAATGTTTCCAGTTATGTTTATCCCATTAATGTAAGCCAGAAAAAATATCACCACAAACAATATTGGAATCATTGCCAGAATTATTTTAACCCAAGGTATTCCTTTTTTTTCATCAATCTTTTCCAAATCTCTTAAATTAGGTAATGTTTCAGGATTATCTAAGTATCTCTCAATTCCAGGCTTATGTCCTGCCCCTACAACCGCAACCACCTTGTCCTGTGGGAGTTGCATTAATCTTGCTGCAAGATACGCATCCCTCTCATGCACAAGAACTTCGTAAACGCTAGGAGCTTCATCTTTGAACATTTCCATCAAATCATCCAGGTTTTCAGGATTTTTCAACTCTTCAATATCAATGTCCTCTTCTTCGTCATCAAATCCAAAAATCGAAAGGAGCAATCCATATGCAAATTTGGTTTTTTCCTTAAAGCTCATTTTGTTTAAGGCTCTTTGCAATGTGGTATTTATTTCCCTGTCGATAAGAGCAATAGGGATTTGCAGGTCTTCACTTGCTTCAATAGCACCAATCATCTCAGAACCTGGTGCAACATCCACATCATCTCCAATTTTGGATTGAAAATATCCGAGAAGCGTACTTGTAAAAAACAAACCCACCTTATTTTCTTTAATTATGCTGCTAATGGATATGGTTTCATCTTCTTCAACACCCATCATTTTCTTTTTCATCTTGGTATATCTGCCTCTATCAAGTTCGATAGCCACTATGTCTGGGTGTTGCTCATATATTGTGTCTTTCACTTCATTGACACTTTCTTCAGATACATGAGCTGTACCGATTATTGTTAAACATTCTCTTCTCATTTAAAAAAACACTCTTTTTAGGTTATCTAATAATATTATTTAATGAAAATATATAAATTTAATCATTTATAAGCTTCAATTCATGATTTTCATAAATCGCAACATTTTCAGTAATATTCTTCAAGCAACATAGTTCAACATCACTGATATGGCCTAGTTCGATTAATCTTTTAGCAGTTCTTGAATTTAAAATTGATTCTTTTAAGGATTCATAATCTCTGCTGGCTAAAATTGCTGATTGGGCATATTCACTCATTTCTAAATCATTTGAATTGTTTTTTATCCAGTATAAAATTTCTCCAGCAGCCAGAAAATCTTCTATCGCAAATTCTCCTTTAACTCCGGCCATTACAACATCAATGTGGTTTTGTGCTAGTTCAATACTTCTATATGCTGCGCTTTTTGCATTGACCATTGACCCTACAAGAACTTTTGATTTCATGCTTTCTAAAATTCGGGTGCCGTTGGTTGTGGTTAAAATTAGGATTTCTTCGGCAGTTTCATAGTCCTTAAGTGTTGATGGTGAATTACCTAAATCACATCCATCAATTTTTTTACCATTTCTTTCACCCGCAATCACGCCTCCAACTTCATACTTTAATTTAAACGCTTCTTCAGGAGTAAAACAAGGAATTATTTTTTTAAATTTGTTTAAAGCAAGTGTTATTGTGGTGCTGGCTCTTAAGGCATCAACCATAATAGAAACATCTGAACTTTCACTTTCCTCAAAACTTAATGTAACTTTCATGTAATTATTTTATATCAAATGTAAATATATAATTTATATTATGAAAATTGTCACAACACCCATGTGTGAAGAAATTGTAAAATTGGCGGGCGTTTCCGGTTACGCTGTAAATAAAAATCCTGATGAAGAGGAAGGTGATTTGGCTATTCTATTATCTGAAAGCAAAGTTAAGATGAATAGCTTAGCTATTAAAATCAATACTCCTTCACAAGTCTTTGAAAGCATAAAAAAAGTAGCCGAAATAGTTGGAAATGACCTTTCTGATGAGGAT
>CAJGDA010000036.1 GCA_904501935.1 uncultured Methanobrevibacter sp.
CATATAAAGCAATTCCCAATATTAACGATGCAGCACAAATCTTTAAGATATCATCAACTAAATGCCTGTCCGGAAGTTGGCCGATTTTTCTAATCATATACAATTCTAAAATTAAAATTAAAACTTCACTTAAAACAGTTGCAAGTGATGCTCCATAAACTGTATATTTTGGAATTAAAATCAAGTTTAAAACCACATTGAATACGGCAGCAATTGAATAAATCTTTGTTACTGAATATTCTTCATGTGATGCATTTAGAATCATTGAACAAGCTCCATTAATAAACAAGAAGCAAACGGTCCAAATTAATATTTTTAAAACACCACCCGCTTCAATATATTCTGCACCATAAATTCCAATTAAATCATAACCATAGAAACATGTGAATACTGCAATTGGAACTGTAATTAAAGTTAAATATTTTATGGATTTTACGAAACTGAGTGCCAGTAAATCTTTTTCACCTTTAAATAACTTGCTCATAACTGGAAAAATAACTGCAGTATAGATTGTATAGAATAAATTCAAAACATTGATTAATTTGTATGCTGAATTATACAAACCAGTATAGTAAGTTGTAGACATCTGAGTAATCATTACAATATCTATTGAGTAGTATATAGTGTAGAAAAGACCAGTTAAAGCAAAAGGAATCCCTGCTTTCAATAAAACCTTGTAAAATGAAAAGTCAAATTCAAGTTTAGGTTTGATAAAGTGAGCTCTCATTGCATATGTGGCATAGATTAATGCTACGAAATTTGCTAAAAGATATACTCCAGTAATTCCTAAAAGTCCCCAATCGGTAAAGGTTACAAGAACAATGCCCACCAATGTTAATACAGTGATGATAATGTTTGTAATTGCTTGATACTTAATCTTTTCATGAGCTTGGAAAGATGCGAAAAATACATCATGATATGTTTTAATAAGGTATTCAATAGCATATAGCATACATATTCCAATCACATAACGATTCCATCCTAGAATTAATAAACTAATCAGAATCAATGCAAGATAAAAAAATGCTAAAAATATTTTTAGGGATAATGTATTATTAACATATTTAGCTTCATTTTCAAAATCCGTTGATATGGCTCTTACAAGATAAGTAAAAACACCAAATGTTGCAAATACTCCAAAAATAGAGGATATTGAAACCGCAGTTCCAAAAATACCATATTCCGATGGACCCAAGTATCTTGCGCTTAATATAGTCCAAACAAATGCGCATATGCTAGTTAATAATTGTGAAATCATTAACCAGCTCATATTTGCAAATATTGTTTTTACATTATTAGCCATATTTTTACCTTAAATTTTTCTTGCAGTTACGCAAATCCAATCGTTTTCTTCATCAATGTATGCTTTGAAATCCTTAAAGCCAGTTTGTTCCAAGGATTCCTTCAATACATCTTCTGAATATATTTTCATGTCAAGAAGTTCTACCAAATCATCATATTTTTCCATTTCACCTTCTCTGTAAACCGCTTCATTACAGAAAAAAATCAAACCGTCTTTTTTAAGAACCCTATTAACTTCCTTTAAGTCATTGATAAAATCAGGCCAGAAATAAATTGTTTCAAATCCTGTTACAATATCAAAAGTTTCATCATAGAAAGGCATTTCAGAAACAGAAGCTTGCAAGACATTAACATTGCCGTTTTCAATAGCTTTTTTATTTAATTCTATGGATTTTTCAACACTGACTTCGGAATAGTCTATTCCAACAACTCTTCCATTGTCTGAAATTTCTTCAGCGAATCGCTGGATATTTCTTCCTCCACCACATCCTATATCCAAAATTTTACTGTCTTCACTTATTTCAAAATGACTTACACCCCATATGGCCATTTCTTCATGGGATTTATTCATCCTGTCTAAAATCTGATGGCCCAACTCTCCAACGGGTTTCCGGGCATTTTTTATAAGTTCCTTATTTTCAATGTGATGTCCAGTGTTAACTTTATCTTTCATATTATCACTTTTTCATACCTTTGCGTGTTTTAATAGCTTGTCCTGTCTGAAATTCTTTTATTTCACATGCTCCAAGCAATGATTTTCCATAAGCAAGCAATTTATCTTCTTCATTAACTATTAAAACCTCATCTCTAGATCTTATATTATCGTCACAGTCAACAACAAATTTGCAGAAAACGCTTTTTCCATCAAGTGCAAATGGTTCTGAATCCTTGTTTACAACAACCCTATTTTCTGGATAAGGCATTGAATTGTGAAGTCTTTTTGCACCTTCTTTTGACAATATCAATAGCGAATCAGAAGCTCTCATATTCACAATCAAAACTTTTCCGTCATAAATATGTCTGATTTTTCCTGTTTTTTTACTTTTTTCTATATTGATGTTGCCGGTGAATAACGCTTCGCCCGCACCGTAACCGAATTGATAGTCTGCAATTGCCTTAATCTTTTTGATGTCATCCTTTTGATATCTTATATCCTCTGAATTTTCACATTTGTTTAAAAGACCCAATTCCAAATCTTCATTAATGCGCTTGTGAATAAATACCTGGTCATAATATTCAACAAATTCATCAATGAAATCCTCTGCAAACTCAATTGCATCCACATCACGAGTTTTTGGAGCGTCGTTTTGACTTAATGGATAAATTTCATCAATTTCAAGTGGTATTAGTCCAAATGGAATATCCAATACCATAAAGTCAGCATTATCCAAGTCAATTTCTTTTTCCTGTCCATAAATGTAAAATTCCCCAAGCTTTCCTGAGATGAATTTGGAGTAAGGTTTTCTTGTTGGAGGTAAAATTATCAAATCTCTCTTTTTAGGCATTTGGCGCAATTTCTGCATATGCCTTAAAACTTCAGACCTGCATAATGACTCGGGGCCTGTGTAGAAAAATGCTGATTTTTTGCTTCTCGGATCATACTTTTCCAAATCCTGTGAGTAGTTTCCAAGTTGCCTTACACCTTCTAAAAGCGCAGGATGAGCTCTGCATCTCTCTTCAACAAGTTCCATTAGATTTCCATCATATATGGCCTGTCTGATTAACCTTAACTCTGCAAATGAAACATGCAAGTTATGCTGGGCAATCAAGTCCCTGCGTTTCTCTTTAGGCATTGCCCTTAAATCATCAGGAGTATATTTGGTGCACACTTCACAGGAGCATGGCATTTCCTGCAAGTTTTCAAGCTTGAATGTTCCTCTTGTAGACAAAAGCCTATCATCTTCTGCATACAGGATATAAGCGGCGGAGTCAAAAAGGTCGCATCCCATTGCAACACATAACGCAAAAATCATCGGATGGCCGGCACCCATCAAATGGCGAGGAACAGTGTCGGACAACTCCTTCATGGAGTTCATTACAACATCAACTAAATCCTTGTAGTGATATGATTCCATTAACGGAACAACAGCCCCAATAGGATACAAATCTGCATCGAGTTTTGATAGCTCACGGGCACATTCGCGCCTTAAATCAAGGAATGTTGAACCTTGAACAACAGAATTCAATAGCATTTCCATATTTTGCTCTTTCTTAAATTCGACTGCTTCACGAGCCCTTTCAAGAGTGATTCTTAAATCGCTTTCAGCTTTTTCACGTTCAACAAAAGGTGCTGTTGGAATATCTAAACTTGTTCCAATGTCTGTTTTGATCAATTCCTGGAACTCTATTACTTCCTTGTTTGTTATTTCAACATCCCCATAAACAGAAAGTTGAAATGATCCTGAATCCGTCATTATCGGACCATCAAAGTTTATTAGCTTATGAAGGCCTTCATCAACTGCTTTTTTCTTTAATTCTTCATCTTTATAAATTAGATAAGCATTGGTAATGACGATGTCCGCACCGTATTTTCCGACATCGATTGCCTGTTTACGCGGGTGAATTACTGGCATTAATGCTGGAGTCTTTACATCTCCATGCTTGGTTTTTAAAACTCCAACACGCCCCATATTATCTTTAGCTTTAATTTCAAACATTTATTTAACCTTACTATCTTTTATTAACTAACTCATAGTAAATTCAAAAGTATTTTCTAACATTAGAAAAACATCAAGAAAATATAAGTCTTCTTAAAAAATCATATCCAAAAATTTATGTTTTTGAGTATCAATACCTAAATAAAATTTAAATTAGAAATTATATAAATTTTGCTCAACTGCCAGTTGAAAAATAGGATTACTTTCAAAAATTATAAACGCCATATGAAATAGCCTCGCCAATCAATATTGAATACGCTTTAATTTAAAGTATATTAAAAATAAATTCCAAAATTAAAGTTAGATAAAATGAATTACGAAAATAGTGCAAGGATAATTAATGACGATATCTTTGATTTAATCAATGAATGTTTCGCTCAAGAAAGAAGTAGTCGAAATAATGAAAGCAGACTTAATTTTTTTGATACATACAACAATTACTTCGTTTTAACAGATGATGGATCTTATTCTATTAATTCAAAAGAAATAAACAACAAAGTTGAAACATTACATACATCTACAGGCGCAATAAGTGAGTCATTTGAGAAATTTATCAAACCAATGAAGTTTAACTATGACAACGACATTGCAATTCTAGACATATGTGCAGGGCTTGGATATAACTCTTCAGCGGCAATTTCTGATTTTTTAAAAAATAGCACTGACTCAAATTTACAAATAGACATGGTTGAAATATCAAAAGCAACCTTTGCATGCGGACTTTTAGTGCCTTCACCAATTCCAGAGCATGACATAACCAAAAAAGCAATTGAAAACGAATTGATTAAACAGGATTATGCGGCATTGAGTCTGGAGAAAACCGAAATCCCCACTAACATTAACATTAATGTTTTCATTGAGGATGCAAGACAGACCGTGCAGAATCTTGATGACACTACTTATGATGCAATCTTTTTGGATCCATTCAGTCAGAATATGGCTCCCGAATTATTTTCAGTCGAATTTTTCAAAGAATTTAGAAGAATAATCAAAGACGACGGCATTGTTGCTACCTACACTTCATCCGCTCCAGTAAGAGAGGGATTTATAGAAGCCGGTTTTTATATAGGATTAGGCCCAATCTTCGGAAGAAAGCAAGGTGGAACCTTAGCCAGTCCAAATCCATCAATGCTTGATTATTCACTTCCGAAAAATGATGAAATCAGAATTGCACTATCAGATGTTGGAATCCCATTTAGAGATCCTGGTTTGAATAACACAAGCGAATTTATTTTAGATGTAAGAACTGAAGAGAGACATAATGCCCGCCACCATACCAAGATTTCCTCTGCCGTTAAAACACCAATATTTTTAGGTGATGAAATGGATGATGAGAAATTAAAAAGACGTGTCGAGAGAAATTTGGCTAAAATGAATATACCGTCAACCACATCTGCTGAAGCATTCTACATTATTGAATGTGAAAATGATTATTCAGAAAAACAAGATAGCAAAAATAACTCTACAAATAGAATTTTAGATATGAAAAAAAGATTAAAAAAAGTTAAGCAAGGAAAATTATGCTAAAACATAATTTCCTTCTAAAAGTTTATATGCTTCGGTTTTAGTTGTTTTAACCGGTGACATTGTACAAGTTAAATCATATATACCACCATGGTTATGGCCAAATACAGACCAATCACTGTCACAATGTGCACAAATGATTAGACCTTCGGCACTACTTCCTTCAATATATCCTGTTGCTGGGAATTTACCATAGTTACTATATTCATTGCCTGCAAAGAAAATGCTCCAATAAAGATCATGGCTTCCACAATATGGACAGGTTCTATCAAATTCACTTACATAGAAATCGTAACCGAAGTTAGCATATTCACCTGAAGCGGATGACCTTCCAATAGCCAAGATGGTTTTACCATCACTAGAAACACCATTTTGATCATAAGTTTTTACAGCACTTTTATCTGCAACTGTTATCTTTTTAGTTAAAGTATAACCATTTGACAGATCAGTACATACTGCAGAGTAAGTACCCGCAGGTAAATTGAAAGTATAACTAGCTACTCCATTTGCATTAGTCTTAACAGTCTTGGTTACACCATTAATAGTAATCTTCATACTTGTACTTGGAACCACATTACCAGCATCATCTAAAAGAGTTGCCTTGAATTTTGTATTGGTATTTGGTGTTGCACTAACATCAGACGCTTTAATGGTTGGTGCTTTAACATAAACATTAGTTGTTATGGTATAATCAGTAAATGGATCTACAGATTTGAAGGTATGAGTTCCTACACCCAATTTGAAACTTAATGTAGCAACACCGTTAGAATCTGTTTTAACTGTCTTTTTAGAACCATCAACATACACGCTCATGCTAGTATCCTTAGCTAAGGATTCCCCATTATAAAGGGTTACTTTGAATTGGGAAGTTGTATCTGAGAATACTGTCATGGAACTAGCATATAATGTTGGTAAAATAGTAACAGTATTAGTTACTTTATCACCAGTGACAGTGTTGATTGAATCAACAGTAAAAGTATTTGGACCTGAAATGATTCTTAAAGTTGCTTGACCATTAGAATTGGTTGTTGCATAGAAAGTAGTTCCTTTTGCATAAAATTTAATTTCTTTATAAGCTAAAGGCTTACCATTTGTTCCATAAAATGTTGCTGTGAAATGTTTTGAACTTGAATAATGTTTAGTCAAATCACTTGCAACAATAGCGGGATTTTTAACAACAATTTTTGTTGAAAGTTTAATTCCACTTGGATGGATTGCAGTAAGAACATAGTTGCCAGGATACAAACCAATAGGCAATGTAGCTACACCCTTAGAATCAGTTTTCTTAGTGTAATTTTTTCCATTAATGTTGAGTATAACATCTGTATTAGCTAAAGCTTTACCCTTATTGGTAAAGAATTCGGCAGTGTATGATGAACCACTCTTATAAATCAGGGTTAAATCTTTTGCTTTAATAGCTTCTACAACAAGGATGTTATTTGAAATCTTAGCTCCATTCGGATGAATTGAATACATAACATAACTGCCTGCATACAAACCAATAGGTATTGTAGCTACACCCTTAGAATCAGTTTTCTTAGTGTAGTCTTTTCCGTTAATACGGAATGTGATATCTGCATTTGCTAAACCTTTACCCTTATTGTTAAGGAATTTGGCAGTGAATGAATCACCGCTATAACGAAACATGTATAAATCCTTTGCATTAATAATTGGAGAAACAACAATAGCATTAGTTGTGGATAGCTTGCCATAATGAGCAGTAATTTCATAGCTGCCCGGCCATAATCCTATAGGAAGTGAAGCAACACCCAAATTATTTGTTTTATAGGTATAATTTACTCCCTTAATGCTAAAGACAATAGGAGCATCTTTAACAGGGGATGTTCCTTTTAATAAAGTTACATTGTAACTTGATCCGTCTCTTTCATACATATTTAAGTCACTGCTTTTCAATTCATAAGTGTCTTGAGTTGTAGCAGTAAGATTATCATCAGTGGAGATATCAATTGAAGCCTCCGATGGAGGTTCTTCACATACATTACTAGCAATTATATCATCAGTACTATTTGTATCAGCAGCCGAAACTGCAGAAATGGACAATATAAAAACTAATATTATTAAAAATAAATTAATTTTTTTATTAAACATAATATATTAACTCCATTTAACATTTATCTTAATAACTTTTATTTTGCTTTTTGTATAAAAAGCTTTTGATTTTTAAAAAAAGCTTAAATAAGCTTAATTTAAGAAAAATAAGCAATTATAAGTTTAAAAATATAATGAATATTTTAAATATGATGAAATTATGAACAAAAGATGAACTTATAGTGAAATTTGAATCCTTTATTTAATTAATATCCATAAAAAAGCTTAAAAACAGACAAATAATCATTAACCATTTAAAGATTTATTAATAATGTAAATTTTAGTAAAATGAATATAATCATATCAATAAACTAAATCTCAAATAAAAAAGCTCAAATATCAATATAAACGGCATATATTAAAAAAAAGAAAAAAAGTTAAATAAGGTTGAAATACCCTATTCTACAGTAACACATTTTGCTAAATTTTTAGGTTTGTCAGGGTCATGACCCTTTTCAAGAGTGATATAATATGCAATCAATTGTAAAGGTACGATGTAAACCAGTGGCGCAATAATCTCTTTCACATCTGAGTTAATTGCAACAACATCATCTGCTTTAGCTTTTAATGATTCATCATCCGCAGAACCAATAGCCAACACATTAGCTCCTCTGGATTTAACCTCCTCCAAATTACTCATAGTCTTCCTATATGTGTCTCCAGGAGGAATAACAACCACAACTGGAATTCCTTCGTCAATTAAAGCTAAAGGACCATGCTTGAGTTCACCTGCAGCATAACCTTCACCATGAATATATGTGATTTCCTTAAGTTTCAAAGCACCTTCCAAAGCGGTAGGGTAAGTATAGCCTCTTCCCAAATAGAAGAAATCACGGGCATAGTTGTATCTTTTAGATATCTGCTTGATGAAATCAACATCTTCAAGAGCCTCATTGATAAAGTCCGGAACCTTCTCAAGTTCATTAAGCAATTCCACATTATTTGAAAGAATAGCTGCAAACAAGTAAATTGCAGTAAGCTGAGCTACATAAGTCTTTGTTGCTGCAACACCAATTTCAGGACCTGCTTGAGTTTGAATTACATATTTGGCTCTTCTTGTGATTGATGAACCTGCAACATTAACAATTCCTAAAGTTTTTGATGTTTCATTTGCCACATCCAATGCCTTAAGTGAATCGGCAGTTTCACCAGATTGTGAAATAAATACAACTAAAGTTTTATCATTCAAAGTTTTAGCAGAATATTTAAACTCGGATGCCAAAATAACATCAGTTGGAATACCTGCAAGTGATTCTATTAAGTATTTGCCTGTTAAAGATGCATGATAAGAGGTTCCGCATGCCACAAAGCAAATCCTTTGAATATCTTCTATATCATTGATTATTTCTTGAATATTTTCTTTTTGAGTTAAGGTGTTTCTTACAGCTGTTGCCTGTTCGTTGATTTCCTTAATCATAAAGTGATCATAGCCTTCTTTTTCAGCCATTTCAGGTGTCCAGTTAATAGTATCAATCTCTTTGTTGACTACATTATCAAATTCATCATGAACAACAACACCCTCCTTATCCAAAATGACAATTTCTCCACGTTCAGGATAAATTATATCACGAGCATACTTCAAAATAGCTGGAGAATCAGAAGCCAGATAATAGCCTTCCTGACCAATTCCAATGATTAATGGAGAGTCTTTACGTGTAGCAACTATTTTATTAGGTTCCTTTGTTGAAATTGCTGCTATTGCATAAGCTCCTTCAATAATATCAATTGTTTTTCTAATTGCATGTTCAAGGTCGAATTTTTCATCCATGAACTTTTGAATCAAATGCGGAATTACTTCAGTATCTGTATCTGATTTGAATACATGTCCTTCCAGAATTAGCTTTTCTTTGATTTCCAAGTAATTTTCAATAATCCCATTGTGAACAACAGCAACAGTATTATCTTCATCAACGTGAGGGTGTGAATTTAATTTAGATGGATCACCATGTGTTGCCCATCTTACATGTGCAATACCAAAGTTTCCTGGCATATCGGTAAGATTTAAGCTTTTATCTACTTCCTCTATTTTTCCTTTGTCTTTTTTAATATGTATCTTTTCATCGGAAAAAGTAGCCAAACCTATTGAATCATAGCCTCTGTATTCTAATTTGGATATGCAATCAAAAAGAATAGGTGCTACATCCTCATCATCCTTCAATATACAACCTACAATTCCACACATCTAATCACCTTTGATATTCATAAATGTCCTTATACATCTTAACAACATCCCCAATGATTAAAATAGCTGGAGTGTTGATTTTTTTATCTGAAATGTCGCCTAATGTTCCAAATACTAAATTTTGATTTGGGAGTGTTCCACTTTCTAAAGCACAAACGGGAGTGTCCGCCGGACGATATTTCATAATTTCAGAAGTATTTTCTTTGATATTTCCGATTCCCATTAAAATAATTAATGTATCTGCAGTGTAATCCCAGTGTACCTGACTTTCCGGTTTTGTCGGGTCTTCATGACCGGTTACAATAGTGAGTGATGTTGCAACACCCCTGTGAGTTACAGGCAGTCCTAAATATGTTGGTGCTCCAATAGCTGAAGTTACACCTGGAATAACTTCAAATTTGATATCATGTTCCATTAAAGCCAATATCTCTTCTCCACCACGACCAAAGACAAAAGGATCGCCTCCTTTTAATCTTACTACATTTTCATGGTTCTGAGCCTGTTTTACAATCAAATCATTGATTTCATCTTGAGTTTTGTAATGCTCACCTGCTTTTTTACCTACATATATTTTTTCTGCAGATTCCGGAGCATGAGCCAATATTTCATCATTAGCCAAATAATCATATAAAACAACATCAGCTTTGTTTAAAGCTTTAACAGCTTTAAGAGTTATTAAATCAGCATCTCCAGGTCCTGCACCAATTAAATAAACCACCATATAATCACTTATAAAAATCCTTTGAAAAAGTTTAAACCATCATCTGAACCAAATAGCTCTTCACATGCTCTTTCAGGGTGAGGCATCATTGCAACAACAAGTCCTGATTCATCACAAACGCTTGTAATTGCTTCCATTGAACCATTTGGGTTTTTGCCTTCAAATTGCAATACAATTTGGTCTTGGTCTTTTAACAAATCCATGTTTTCTGTGTAGAACCTTCCTTCAGCATGTGCAATAGGAAGTGCGATTTTTTGATCTTTTTTGAATGCCTTTGTGAAAGGTGTTCTGTTGGTTGCGACTTTTAATTCAACCCATTCGCAGTTGAATTTAGGATTTTCATTTGTTATGAAAATTCCCGGAATCAAACCAATTTCACCTAAGATTTGAGCTCCATTACAAATTCCTAAAACTGGTTTTTCTTCTTTGACCAATTCTTTTATTCCATCAATAACCGGTGTAATGGAAGCAATTGCACCTGCCCTTAAGTAATCTCCATATGAAAATCCTCCAGGAATAACGATGCCGTCATAGTCTGTGAGTTTTTCTTCACTCCACCAGATATATTCCGGTGTAAGACCAGCTAGCTCAATAGCTTTTGCAACATCCCTGTCACAATTTGTTCCCGGAAATCTAATTACTCCAATTTTCATTTAATCACCTATTTACCGCAAGCCATGTTTTGTGGAATAACATTGATTTTGTAATCATGAATTACAGGATTACAAAGCAATCTTTCACACATGTCAACTACATTTTCTCTGATTACTTCTCTGTCTTCACCTTCCATCTGGAATTTAATTATTTCAACGGTTTTTACATTTTTAGCTTCATAGCCAAGTAAATCGAGAGATCTTTCAATTGTAGTTGCTTCAGGGTTTAACATACCGCTTTTTAAAGAGATTTTAACTTCAATATCGAATAACACTTAAATCACCTTTTCATCATCTGGAATAATTCTATTATATACTTCTATATAGGCATCCATAACTTCATTATCTTTTCCTTTTCTGAATAATTCTTTATCCAACATATCTAAAGTTTCGCTATCCCATAGTCTGCAGCTGTCAGGGGATATTTCATCACCTAAAAGAATATTACCTTGACCATCCTTACCAAATTCAACTTTAAAATCAACTAAGATAATTCCAGCATCTGCTAAAAATTTAGATAAGACTTCATTGATTTTTAATGCCTTTTCGGTTAAAGTATCAATTTCTTCTTGAGTAGCAATACCTAATGCTTTGATAAGAGAATCATTGAGCATAGGGTCATGGTATTCATCGGCTTTGAAGTCCATTTGAACAATAGGAGGTTCTAATCTAGTACCGTCTGCAATTGGATATTTGCGTACTAAGCTGCCAGTTGCAATGTTTCTTACAATAACTTCAATTGGAATCATTTCAAGTTTTTTTGCAATCATGACATTAGGTTCGGGTAAGTCAATGAATTGGGTTTCAACACCGTTTTCCTCCAATACTTTAAATATCTTAGAAGAAATGACAGCATTATAAGCTCCCTTATCGCTCATTACT
Organism: uncultured Methanobrevibacter sp.; assembly: GCA_904501935.1. GTDB lineage: Archaea > Methanobacteriota > Methanobacteria > Methanobacteriales > Methanobacteriaceae > Methanocatella. Next base: position 12,031 of record CAJGDA010000036.1, read on the forward strand.
TCTTTTCTTTCACCATCACCTGCAGTCATATCATCTCTAAACTCGATAATGACCTCATCAGGATTGTCAGTAGCGTATACACTTTTTACTTTTCCAGAATTAATTAACTCTTTTTTGTTCATGATATCAACAAATAAATTATTATAATATAATTTTTAGTTTTAATATTATATAAAAATAATTTAAAAAATAAAAAAAGTAGTAGTTATAATTCGTTAATATAACTTACATCGCCTTCACTTTGGCCAAACTTCATACCGTTAAGAGAGCCGTTTGGAAGTTCAGACATGATGATGACCGGATATTCATCATTAGGTTTCAGAAACATTTGATGAGTAACATCCTGTCTTGTTTTAACTACTATCTTATAATTATTGTCGCTTTTAGATAAATCCCCATCAAGAAATACCTCATTGAAGGATTGCTCTAAAAGATAATCTGGAAATGATTCTTCAATATCAAAATAGTTTAATAAATCTTTTAAAATCATTTCAATCATTCCAAACTAGGAAGTTTATCTTGATCTGAAGCATATGAAGAACCTATTAACTCACCAGTATTTGAATCGAACTGGCG
>CAJGDA010000037.1 GCA_904501935.1 uncultured Methanobrevibacter sp.
CCAGTGGTTTTTGTAGATACCAAAGCAGAAGCATCCATTAATTCTTCCCAAGTTACTCCATTGAGTTGGTTTTGCATAGCTTTATATAACTTTTCAACTTTAATATCATAAAGTTCAGATAACAATTCAACAATATCACATGAACGAACCATACCTATAACCTGATTATCATCATTTACAACAGGCACAGTTACAAACTTATTGTTGGCAGTTAAAATTACGGCCTTTCTTGCAGGATCATTTTCATTGACAGTGGCAACATCTTCATAACTGCTCATTATTTCGGAAATCTTTTCATTGCCCTCTCTTAATCCCCTAGTAATGTCGAATGAAGTTATCCACCCAACCAATTGCTTATTGTCATTTACAACCGGACAAGTGAAACGCCTAATTTCTTCCATTACTTTTGAAACTTCAACTACACTATCATCACAGTTTAAGTATACAAAATCTTTATCCATCAATTCTTTTGCTCTCATAAACAGACCTCCTTTTATTCAATATCCACTCTCTTTAAAGCTCCGACAGGACAATGATGAGTGCATTGAGTACATCTTATGCATTTATCATTATCTAAAACAACTCGACCTTCGACTAATTCTACTGCAGCAGTTGGACAATTCTCTTCACATAAATAACAGTTAACACAGGCATCATGATTTATATCTATAATCCTACTATGGAGAATAGGTCCGATATACCTGTCTAATTCAACTGCATTATCATTTAAAGAGATTTGAACACAAGCACCACAACCAATACACATTTTTTCATTAATATATGGATATAATTCATCATCTATTAATTCAATGCCCAAATCCAAATCCAAATCTTCGAAAAATTCTTTAAATTCAAGCGTGAATGCATTGGTCGGACATAGGTTTGCGCAGTCAGCCCAATTATTATCATCTGAATAATCAATTGAAATATTATTCATACGAACTACCCTATGAGGAGAACTAACATTGGATATTTTATATTCGACTACCCCACGTTCATCTTCCCCATCATAAATAACTGAATTGTCAATTAATTTTATTGCTGAAACAGGGCAAGTTTGGACACATATTTCGCATTTGACACATTTATCAGTTATTTTAGCTATTCTAAAAATATTAGCTGGTTCGATTGCATTAACTGGACACTCGCCAACACATGTATTACATCTTACACATCTAGGCGCAATAGCAATGATTTCTTCTTCTGCATTGAAATTATCCAGTTCAAATTGGAAATCATCACTATCATCATCTAATTCAACAGATTTCAAAAGAACTTCTCTTTCTAAATCTTCCATCTGTTTTATAAAAGATACATTCATTTTAATACCAACTAAATTATTTTTTTCTTAATTAAATATTTGTTTTTTATATTATTAAATTAATTTGATTAAATAAACTCCTTTAAATCTTTCAAGGAAGGGAATTTATCCATTCCAAATCCTTCAATTGATTTACTGGCCACCCAATTTCCGATTTTGCATGATTTTTCTAAATCATATCCTTGTAAAAAGGAATATAGAAATCCGCTATTGAAACTATCTCCAGCACCAGTAGTATCAACAACATCACACTCAAAAGACTCAACAAAACATTCCTGAGAATTATCCATTGCAAATACTCCCTTTGAACCTTGCTTTACAACAACGGTTTCAATACCGTAATCAAGCAAGCCAATAACCAACTCTTTAAGTGGAGTTTCATTTTTATTAAATAATAATCTTAATTCTGATTCGTTTATAAGCAGTATATTGGTTCTTTTAAGTATAGGCTCAAGTTCATTAAATCCTTTTTTTACATACAACATTCCTGGATCAAAACTTAACATAGTTGCATCATTAAGCTTTTCTAATAATTCAATTTGAGTTTTGAAAGAATCGCCAACAAAGGAGGTATAATGCATTATTTTACATCTCATAATGTTCAATGGATTTATTTCGCCAATTTTGATATCATCATTAACGCCAGGGTCAATGTAAAGGCATCTTTCACCTTCTCCATCAACAAATCCCAAACATTTACCGGTAGCTCCTGTTTCTGAATAAATTAAATTATTAGTGTAAACTCCATTAATGGCTAAATTGTATTCTATCAAATCACCATCTTCATCTTCTGCAACCTTACCAATAATGGATGTAGAACAACCCAATCTGGACAAACCTATAATTGTATTTGCAGCAGAGCCTCCTGGAGAATCTATTTCATTTTTAATAAAACTTTCTTCATCTTTTCCTGCAATACTTTCTACAGAATAGAGCTTATCTACATTTAATGCTCCAAATCCTATAATTTCCGCATTAAGATCCATATCCAAAATTTTCATTTTAAAAACCTTACTTTAAAATATCTAATAAATTTATATTTTTATCTCCAAGTTTGCCACCAAAGTTACCTGCAGATATTCCTATTACACCATCAAATTCCAAAGCAGTGTCGATGCCTGCTTTTACTGCATTATTCATTGATTCTTCATCTGTTGCATTTATCACAACTTCAGGAATATAATTTACTCCTTCAGGAACTTTAGAAACATCTCCTAATGATTCCTTAAGAGAAGGACAATAAAAGTGATTTGTAGTTGGACCGATTTCTGGATAATTAGTTTCAGGCTTTGAAGCTGCAGAACAAATGTCAAACGGAGTAGTAGCTCCTTCAATGTCCATTATTGCATCTATAATGGCCTCACCAGCATCTAAAACAGCTTCTTGTGTGGCGCATAAATACCAGAAATTACCTCCCATGATTCCATCATTCAATTTGAATTTCTCTTCAATTTGGAAATCTGGAACTGCAATCGGAACATTAATCATTTTCCTTCCGTATTCTTCAATAATCCACTCATATCCATCACCGCAGTGGCCTACAATGTCCATCATTCCAATATATTCATCACTGTCTTCTGTAGAATAATCAAAAATACGTGTGAATGGTTTAACCAGGATATCTTGCCTAAGTCTGTAAGACAATTCAAATGCGAACTTTTCTACATTATCCCCGTCTAACCAATATTGTACAACAGCTCCAAATCTACCATCGGGAGTTTGTGATTCATCTAAAAAGCCTTCAACACCCCCTTCTACTCTTCCAATAACTGCACTTGGAGTTGAAGTTGAATCATAAGCTGCTCTTTTTACAATTTTCTCCGTAGGTCCTGTAATTAAGGCCCTTACATATTTTCCTTCGAATGCTTCGAAAAATGTATCCTGTACGTTATCATAACTCATCTTTTCACCCAATTAACCTAATCCACCTATATCCTGACCACGAATACTGTTTCTCATTTCTTTACTGACTTTTAATATTGCATCGAAATTATCTTCTGTGATAACTTCAATAATTGGATACTCGACATTACTGAATACTGAGAAAAATTCAGCTCTAACTTCTGAATTAATATCATAGTCGGTGAATAATTTTTCATAATCATTTGCATTATTATAATCCTTAATAAATTCTAAAACTTTGTTTTTATCATTATTTGCATAAATATCTGCTATGACTGCTGTTGTAATCGCACTTGGAGATACAATGGCAATCTCAGCAACTTTTAACGGATACTCATTTCCATTAAATGATATACTAACGCCATTATTTTTATAAGCAAAATCCAGAGGTTCGACATCTGTAATGCTGTCTCCAATATAGAGAATCTCATTGACGTCAATGCCGTCTCTTTCAATAATCTCATCAATAGCTAATTTTTTGCCTTCCCCTCCAACAACCTCAATTTTTTTAATTTCATCATAAATTCCCATTTCAACTATTTGGGAAAAGAAGATATCATCAAACAACTCGTAATCGGTAGGATTATCCAAAATCAATTCTTTAAATTCTTTGATTTTTTCGATTTCATCGTTGTTGAGAGTAAGCTTATCTAGATTGACCTTGGTGTAAAATGTATTTTCAAATGGCAGTTCCATATAATAGGATACTGCTTCAATATATTGGCCATAACTGGTACTGACTATATAAGTATTCATTGTTTCTTGCAAATATTTTAAAAGGAATTTCGAATCATTTACAGAATAAATGTGGTTTTTAGAAAATTCAACCAAATCTTTATTTTCAAGATTTTCTGCAATGAAAAATGGTAAAATTAATTTTAACGTATTGCCGGCTTTGTAATTTTCTTTTTTCACAATGTCTGCTAAATAATCATCATACAAGCTAAGTGTTTTAAACAAGTCATCACCTTGTTCGATGAAATTGGCTGATAACTCAAATGCGTTATCATTTAGAGTCAGCGGACCTTCACAATCTGTTATAAATGATTTTTTAAACATCAATTCACCTGAAATTTACAATTCTAATTGCATCAAGCGGGCAGATTGCCTCACAAGTTCTACAATAAATACATTTTTCACCATCAAAGTCTATTTTATCATCATTCAAAGACAAAGCATCAACCGGGCAATTCTTTACACAAATTGCACAAGCTTGACATTTATTATCTGAAAGTGAAAAGTCACCTAACCTTTGATTGTATAAATAAGACCTAGCATAGTACAAATCAGTGTCTTTACTGTAGAAATAATCATCATAAGCACCAATTGCATTAAATTGACATTGTTCCACACATTTTCCACAATAAACACAATTATCATTAATTTTAATAGGATTAGGACCATCTAATTCTATTGCTCCGACAGGGCAAACATTTAAACAATCTCCACAGGCAACACATTTATTTTCATAAACTTCAATGTTTCTGTCCATCAGATAAGATCCGAATAGCTTTGTGAACTTATCCACTTCAATATTAGAATCAATACTTACTTTTAATTCACGTTCCATCGCATCGTTAACTTTATATTCGATGAAATTTTCAAAGTTCTGACTATCGAATTCCAAAGCTGTGGATTTGGCTACCTTTTCTAGAACCTTATTCAAACTGATTAAATCAAGTGATAATACTTTAATGTCATGGTCAACAATTTCTGATACTATGTCAAAGGATTTAATCTCACTATACATTTTATAAGCTTTTTTACGAGAAGAATATTTTATTGCTCCGGAAGGACAAGAATGCATACATTCCTCACATCTTGCACAATAACCCGGATTAATATATGGCAGCTTATTTGTTCTTCCAACGTTGATTGCACCCATTGACGGACATACTCTTGTACAGGTCATACATCCAATACATTTGTCTTGGTTAATGATGACAGCTTTACCACCTTTAACGGTTTTAGGAAGCAGCTGGCCATATTTGATGGCATCTGTAGGGCAAACCCTGAAACAATATCCGCATCTGACACAAGTATCCTTATCAATCTCACTGTGAGGTTCGCTTTTTCCATCAGCTACAATATGGATTGAACCGTTTTTACATGCTTGAACACATGCTCCGCAAGCTTTGCATAATTTTACATTTATATTTGGAACATTTTCTTTAATTGGTGGATCCATATGCACATCTAAAGAAATTGCATCATCAGGACAAGCATTACGACATAATACACAACCAAAGCAAGTATTTCTAATTTTAATTAAACCATCATCATTATCCATATATATCGCATCGATTGGACATGAATTGAGACATGGTTTATCTTTACAATCTGCACATCTGGTTTGGTCTATTAAATAATCAACATAAACGTGTCTTAATGGTCTTGGTGTTTTAGTATAATTATCAATCATAACACTCACTCCACAATATCCTCATTTAAGTTAGATGCTTTTACAGTAACATGAATGTTTTCACTGTCATCAAGGGTGAATTTAGCAATGAAATACTTGATTACTGAAAATGGACAAGTCTGATAACAGATACTGCAGCGTAAACATCTATCCTTGTTTCTGACAATAGTATTGTTTTCTTCATCAAAAGAGATGCATTTTGTCGGACAATCCGGAATACATAATTGACATTTTTCACATCTGTCTTTATCCCAGTCTATTACTCTAATTTTAAGCCTGTTTACAGCATTTGTAATGATTTCCCTTGCGATTTCATCATCTGGAATTATTTTCAATGCATCATCCCAAATTTCAGAAAGTGGCACATCATATTGTAAAAGTCCATCTTTATCTAAAGCCCTTAAGTCTTCTTCCTGATTATTAATAAATTCTTCAAGGTGATTTACGCATAAAAGTATTAAATCTTTTTGATCCTGTAAGTTTTCAACAAATACTCCTTTCATTGCGCCATTAACAGGGCAAATTTCTACACAGTCCCCACAAGAAATACAGTTAAGTTGGTCTACGACAATCTTACCGTCAACCTCGCTAATTGCATCAACAGGACATTGTTTCAAACATTTTTTACATTTGAGGCATAAATAATCATCAACAATGTATTGTCTTTTTGAAGGGATAATATTGAATTCTGGCAAAATTAAATGATTTAAACCGCATTCTAAAGTCTTTGGATCAGTCGGACAAACTTCTGCACAAAAACCACAACGAATACAAGCCCCAGGAGTAATTACAGGATATGTTAAACCTTCTCCGGTTTCATCATCTCTTTCCCTAATAATCTTTATCGCATTCGGTGAAGGGCATGAAACTGTACATGCGCCACAACCTATACAATATTCCTTGTTGACTTTTGGAAAATCTCTGAATCTTTCAGGCTTTTCAACTATTTCAGGATTAGTTTTTGCATCTGCAAATGCATCAGCCCATGCTTTTCTTGCAAAATCAAAAATATACCACATTAAAGATGACATCTATTTCACCTCAAAAAAATCTTTAATTGTGGTTTTTCCATGCTCATTGGTAATGGCCACCCTTTCAGCACATGCAACACAAGGATCGCATGAAGCATAGGTGGAAACTGCATCCGCAACAGTTGGAACATCACGAATCATATATTTTGCACAGGAATCCATATTTGAGATACTTGGGGTCCTAATGGAAATATTTTTGATTAAAGTACCATTAGTTTCAATCATATATGTTACTTCACCACGAGGAGCCTCATTTTTACGCATTGCATAACCTGATTTCAAATCAACAGGAGTACGAACTTCACCATCAGGTATATTTTCAATAGCTTGTCTAATTAAACTAATAGATTCTGGAATCTCATCAAATCTAGTTAATGTTCTTGCGTAATTGTCTCCTTCTTTTCTTCTAATTACCTTAAAGTCAAAATAATCATCATATGTGTAATGACCTACCCTATAATCTTCCTTAACATTTGAAGCCCTTCCGATTGGACCTACCGCACGGCCTTTAATAGCTTCTTTCTTAGTCATTACCCCAATTCCTTTGCATCTTAGTGCCAAAGCCGGACCTTCTGCAAATAATGCTCGAGTTGTTTCGAACTCATCTTCGATTTTTTTGATGTTTTCAAGAATAGGTTCAAAATGGCGTTCATCAGCATCCATTCTAACACCACCAACAACATTCCAACCCATATTAACCCTATTTCCTGTTAATAACTCAATTGCATCCATTGCATATTCTCTTAACTCCAAAACACGCATGAATAATGTTTCATGATCCATTGATTTGAAAAATGTAGAGTTTGCAAGCAAATGACTCTGGATTCTATCCAATTCATTTGTGATGACTCTTAAAAATTGAGCTCTAGGCGGAACATCTACTTCAGAAATTTTCTCAATAGTTTCTGCGAATGTTTGTGTGTGTTCATATGAACAGATACCGCATACACGTTCTGAAAGATAAATTCCTTTCTGCCAAGTTTGACCTTCAATAATCTTTTCAATACCTCTGTGAACATAACCAAATTCAATTTCAGCCTTAACAACCCTTTCTCCTTCAGTTTGGAGTTTAAGTCTTACAGGTTCCTTTAAAGCTGGATGAATCGGACCAATAGGCACTATCATTTCTGTTCCCTCCCACGATCAGCAATAGCTTGTGGACCAACAGCAATAATTGCTTCCAGAATTTCACTAGGCCTAGGCGGACATCCCGGAATTGATGCTGCAACTGGAATGAAATTAGATGCAGGCGCATGTACATGACCCCCCTCTTGGTTAAATACATCACCAGACACAGGACAATTTCCCACAGCTACGGCTATTTTTGGTTCAGGAGCTTTATCATAAATTCTTTTTAAATTATCGACCCATTGTTCAGTGACTGCACCAGTCAACAATAGGACATCAGCTTCACGAGGATTATTGTGAACATAAATACCATATTGCTCTAAATCATATCTTGGAGATAACAGTGCAACACATTCAACATCGCAACCATTACATCCACCACAATTTACGATGCAGACATGAATTGAGCTTTTTCTCACAACATCCTTAATAGCGTCTAACATTGTACTCCCTCTTTAATTTAATAATTCTAATAAACATTAATACTCAGCTTCTTTTTTTAACAATTCAAAGAGTTCTAATTGACCCTCTTTAAGTGCCTCCTCATAAGATTTGCCATTTTTAATCTCTTTTACCAATTTCATTTTAAGATTTCTTCCATCTTCCCTAGATATTACTTCCAAAGTATCAATAAACCAACATAACCTTAAATCTGAATTCAATTTTTGATATAAACAAATATCTTGCGCGGAATCATGAGTTCCATGCAATGCTTCAAGAGTGCCTAAATCAAATAAACTAAAGAATAAATCTTCCAATTCATCAACAGTACAATCAAAATCCTTGGAAAGTGGAACTATAATATCTCTCTGCCAAGCATAGCTTTTAATTATTCTTTTTTGCATTACTCTTAATTTAGTATCATCATCCATTCCAATCACATCATACTGCCAATTTCATTAATAAATATAAACCTATTGCAATAATTAAACCTACAGCGGTCTCTTTTCTACCGTAACCTGGCCTTTCCCCCATTACAAATCCTCCTAGGAGAAAACCAATTGCTGTTAAAATAACATTGCCTGAACAAAATGCCAAACACCATCCGAATATCGCAGCAACAGCCATAGGCATATTAAATTCAGGATTGGCAACAAAGGGTTCACCATGCTGTTTATAGCTGTAAAGTAAACCTAAAATGGAACCAACAGCAAATGCAAGTATATAAATCATATAATCTAACATAATATCTCCTACATCGGTTTATAAAGCAATATAAATGAACAAATTATTGCTATAAAGGTTATAATAAAACATACTTTCTCCATGCTTTCGATTTTATGTGAAAAGTTGCCTTTAGCACGTAAAACGAAAAATGCTAAAATAACACCAATAACCACTATTGGCGCAAGAACAATTGAGTGAAATATTGTTGCTAATAATCCAACAATTATTACTCCAACAGCAACTAATGAAGTTAAATAGACAATTACATCTTCGCTGTTCATGCTACCACTCCTGTAAATATCATTAATAGGGTTCCAAAGAAGCAGATTGCTCCAATGGTAATTTGAGTCATGACTGAATGATTTGGACTTAAAAGTGGAGTTGTCGCATTAATAAATCCAGTGATGAATGTAATCACAATCATTCCAATTAGATATCCGACTGCATTTAATGGACCGAAGAATATTGTTAAGAACACCCAAAGCAAAACATACCATGCAATAGCTTCGGAAAATAACATGAACCCTCTTAAAACTCCAAAGTGTTCAGTTTCGAATCCTGAAATTAAAACTTTATCCTTTGTTATTGCAAATGGGGAGTATGGAGATTTTGTAATAATCAACATGAAGAACATTAAAGCTGCAAGTGGAATTGAATATACTAAAGGACCATGAACTGATTGGTAAGCAATGATTTCTCCAATATTCATTGTTCCTGTAATCAAATAGACAAGCACGATAGCTGCAAATAAAGGAAGTTCAGTTGCCGCTGAAAGTACTGCCCTTACACAACTTAATTTTCCATAAGGAGAACCTGAACTTGATCCCGCATTATGCTCAACAATCTTGTAGACTGCATAAACACCGAATAATATTAATAAAGAATCATGAGCAACAGGACCTGCAATTACACCAACAATCCAAATCAAAGCCAATATAAACACAATACCTATATAAAATACCTTTGATACGGTATTTGGAATTGCAGTTTCTTTAAAGAAGAACTTTAATGAATGAATTAACTGTTGAACAATAGGTGGCCCAGGACGTTTTTGAACACGTGCCATAATTTTCCTATGCAGTCCTAAAAGCAAGCTTCCTGCTAAAAATGCAATAATAACTTGAATTAAAATTTCTGCCATCAAATTCATAATACCACTCTAATACCCAGTAAATGGTTCTTTCACCCTTTCTTCTGCATCTTCAGGTTTTGGTTTGGCCATTGTCAATAAACCTAAAGATAAAATCCATAATGGAATACCAAATATAGCTACTGCATAAACAATCCATGCTTCAAAGTTTATTACTAAGCAAGCAAGAATAGCTATTGTTGATATTGCAAACAATACAATACATAGACTTTTTTGATTTACCATACTACCACTTACCACAATACCAATAACATAATTTCAACAGCCCTTACAATAATAAACAAGGAACTTAAGTGAATAATAACAATGAATGGAGATCCTGCGGTCCTAAACATCTCTGCCTTACTTGCAAAGAATGGCGCTACCCCACTTTCACCTAAAATACCAAGTAACATCAATGCTGCACCAAACACCACCATCGGATTTGCAGGCATTTGAGACAATACTGCAAGTGATAAAGTACCTGTTGATGCAAGAATAATAGCTGCTCCACCAAATAACGGCAGACTGCACATCATGGCAATCAAACCATAATTAAATGCAGAATTTAACACACTAGTTTGTTTAACGGCTGATACAATACCGATATTTAATATACCTACCAAAGCCATGAATAATGTAAAGTTAAATAAATCTCCGGTAATCATTGCTCCAGCAGATGCAATACCACAAAGAACAGATAAAAATCTTCTTTGTTTAAATTCTTTCGGACCTACTTTTACTTCAGTATTATTTAAATAATGCATAGTAGCCTCTATTTGAGTTTCAGGTTTACTTAATGCAATCAATGCTGTAAAACCAAGTAAAACTGCGAAAAGGAACAAGTTGAAAGGTGTGAGGTATAATACTATATCACCAAGCGGAATTGTTCCAAGTAAATTTCCTCCAAGTGTAACAAAATCCATTTTCTCACCTACTCCTTATCAATGTCCTCTCTCATAAGCAGTCCAATCAGTCCTACTTTTGAAGCTACTTTAAGTAATAATCCACATGCTGCCAAGAATAGACTTAATAACCAGTATTGAGGAGTTACAAAGAATAATAAGAAACCGATTATCCATAAACACCATGCAATTCCAGAAACACCAGCAATACCATCCAACATAAGTACTGGAAGTCCTCTCGCCTTTTTAGACAATGCATATAAAACGATTCCCCCACCAGCTACTGCCCCACCAGTAAAACCAGTTAAGAAAATTCCATAACCAATCAATAACAATGCAATAAAGTTAGGAGCCGTATTTAAAATCTCCATGTTTAATGCAAACGGTTGTGGGAATAATGATGCTGAAGGAGATAGATTCCTTCTTGGGTTATTCTCAATTATACGCATTTCTCTTGTAATCAAAATTTCAGAAATTGCCAAAGTTTCAGCAAGTTCAACTACTAAACCCGGCAAGATCAAAGCTTCTGCAAGGTCAGTTCCAACAGCAGAAACCACAATAATCATAGCAAGACCAACCAAGTCAGTCAATATAAGTATGTGAAGCTCTTCTCTTTTAAGTGCGATTGCCATGGTTCCAATAAAACCAACAATCAATCCTGCATAAATCGCTGGCAGATACATACTTAAAAATGCATTAGGAACAAAAGCGGGTGCAAATACCATCAATTATCCCTCCTTAACTGTTTTGATCTAGCTTTTACGTCATTTGCCTTTACTTCATTAGCTACTTTTGTGGAGTCGGAAATAGCTTTTTCAACATCATGCTTGATTTCGTTTTTATCGTTTTTTCTGTTCATTGTATAATTGACAGATAACCATGAAGCAATAATAAATGACATCATTAAGATTGAAGATTCAAGTATTGTATCAAAACCTCTTGTATAATACAATATTTCATCTATAAGTCCACCAGGAGATGAATAGATTGATGTACCAAAGTACGGGGATATTGAAGATACCCATTGTGCCAATGGTGACATATACCCTGTAATCATACCTAAATTGGCTTCATTTTCAGGATATTGGGAATTAATCTCGCCTGGCTCTTTTAAAACTTCACCACCCCTATCATAAGGAGCAATAGCTAAACCATCATCGATTTGCTCTTGAGGAGCAGGTCTTACATATAATTGATCTGGATTTAAAGCCATAGGGACAATGAGACCAATAATTAAAATGATTCCTAAACTGAATGCAAAAAGACGAGGAATATTTTTAGGTTCTGCCAGTTTATTCCATAAAACTCCTATTCTCATACGTCAGCCCCCATTTCTTCTAAACGAATAATAGCTCTAAATAAAATTAAAGTAATAATAACTGTTGTTGCAAGTAATGTTAATAATGCTAGAACATGATTGTAACATA
>CAJGDA010000038.1 GCA_904501935.1 uncultured Methanobrevibacter sp.
CATGGAAGTGGGAGAATACTTCGACCCTGAAAAACAAGTGGGAAGCAGCACAATGCCACATAAAATGAATCCTATTACTGCAGAAAGGATTTGTGGCGTTGCAAGAATTGTAAAATCATATGTAAATGCTGCATTAGATAACAACCCTCTTTGGCACGAAAGAGACTTGACCAATTCTTCATGTGAAAGAATAATGTTTCCGGAAAGCTGCATTTTAACCGATTACATCTTGAACTTAACAATAAAATTAATGAACAACCTAGTATTCTATGATGAAAACATCGAAAGAAACCTAAACTTGACTAATGGTTTAATCATGGCTGAAAGGTTAATGGCTGAACTTACCCGTGCAGGAATGGGAAAGCAAACTGCATACGGAATCGTGAGGAAAAATGCCATTAAGGCCAACAAAGAAAAATTATTGCTCGGTGAGCTAATTCTAGAAGATGAGGAAGTTCAAAAATATTTAACTAAGGAAGATGTTGATAAATTAATGGATCCTCACACATATATAGGATCTATACCAACCATTATTGACGAATTGCTTGAAAAATCAGAAAGCTGGTTTTAAAAATAGAATTAATTGATTTGAAAATCAATTAATTTTTACTTCTTTTTATTTCAGGAACATATCTCTTAAGCATTAGCGAAAGAGAAATGACTGTTACAGAACTCAATGCCATAGCAAGTCCTGCTAGTGCCGGTTTAAATGTTATTCCAAAAGTAGGGTATAAAACACCTGCCGCAATTGGGATTAATATTAAGTTATATGCAAACGCCCAGAAAATGTTTTCCTTAATTCTGCGCATTACCTTTTTAGAGAACTGTACTGCCGCAACGACATTTTCCAAGTCTCCTTCCATTATAACAATATCGCCACTTTCCATTGCAATGTCAGTACCATTTCCCATAGCCACACCAATATCTGCTTGTGTAAGCGCAGGAGCATCATTGATACCATCTCCAACAAATAAAACTTTTTTGGTGTGATTTGCTTGGGTATTTTTAACAATGTCCAACTTGTTTTCAGGGAGAATGCCAGCTTCCACATTATCAATTCCAACTTGATTAGCCACTGTAAGTGCTGTGGATTCATTGTCGCCTGTCAACATGTATGTTTCAACACCCATTTTATGTAGTTCATCAATTGCTCTTTTAGATGTGGTTTTTACTTTATCAGATAAACTCAAAATACCCTTAACGACTTTATCTTCAGCTAAAAATATGATGGTTTTAGATAATTTTTCAAGTTCATGATAATTATCCACCAAATCATCTGAAACATCGATTCCCATTGATTCCATTAAAGCCAAGTTGCCTGCAAGGACTTCTTTTGAATTTAACTCCGCTTTGAGACCTTTGCCGGTGACATTTTCAAAGCTTGAAGTTTGATCCAATTCTATTCCCATATCTTTAGCTTTATTTACAATTGCTTTTGCAATTGGATGAGTTGAATTTTGCTCGATACTGGCTGCAAGCTTAATCAATTCCTCTTCAGTAATGCCATAAGGGATAATATCATCAACCTCGGGCTTTCCTTCAGTTATTGTGCCTGTTTTATCAAATGCTGCAACATCAATTTGCCCTGCATTTTCTAAAGTATCTCCATTCTTAATTAAAATACCATATTCCGCTGCTCTTCCAACACCTACAGTAACTGCAGTTGGTGTAGCAAGACCCAATGCACATGGACATGCAACTACTAAAATGGAAATTAAACATGTTAATGAGAACAATAATGTTTCACCCAATACGAAATACCAGATTAAGAATACAACAATAGCTATGGTTAAAATAACCGGAATGAAATATGAAACAATCGTATTTGCGAATTTCTGAACTGGAGGTCTTGAAGATTGTGCTTTTTCAACCAAACGAATAATATTTGACAATACTGTCTCTTTTCCGATTTTTTTCGCTCTGATTTGCAATAGCCCATCTTGATTAATGGTTCCGGCAAAGACTTCTTCACCGTCTTTTTTGACTTTAGGAATGGGTTCACCATTAATCATTGATTCATCGACATAAGATTCCCCACCAACAACATCACCATCAACAGGTATTTTCTCACCAGGCCGAACCAGCAATAAATCATCAATAACAATGTCTCCGATAGAAACCTCCTTTTGAGAAACAATTTCACCATTTTCATCGACTTCAATTGCGGTTGCAACAGTTGGTTGAAGTCCTATTAATTCCCGAATGGAATCAGAAGTTCTTTTCTTAGCCCTTGCTTCAAGATATCTACCAATCATTAAAAATGAGGGAAGCATTACAGCAGAGTCAAAAAACATAAAAGAATGATCTAAAACGATGTGGAAAGTTCCCAAAATACTTGAAACATAAGCAACAATAATACCCATTGAGTACATTACATCCATATTCAAGTTTTTATGCATTAATCCATTTATTCCAGCTTTTAAAATTGGCAAAGACACATATAAAAATGGTAAAATACTTACAAGTAATGAAAGTAACCCCATTGAAGAAATATTAACTCCAAATGATTTGTTTATATTGTCGACAATGCCTGCAAGTGGATCCCACATGCTAAACATTAAAATCATCAGAATAACTGATGCAATTAAACCAACGATAATCCGATTACGTTTATCTTTCAAGTCCTGTTGGTAAATTGCTTCCTCATCGATTTCAGTTTGTCCTTCAACACCTAGAAGTTCAAAACCTAGGGAAGTGATTACCTCATCAATTTCATCCAATGTGACTTTGGATGAATCATATCTTATTCTTGCAGATTGTGAAGTTAAGTCAGCTTTAACGTCATAAATACCATCTAATCTGATTAAGAAATTCTCAACATTCATTGTACATGAAGCACAATGCATTCCTTGAATCCTTATAGTCATCTCATCAGTGTGCAAGTCGAATCCTAGGTTTTTAACCAACCTTTCCATCTCTTCATAAGAAATCTTTTTAGTATCGACTGTAATATGCAATTTATTAGCTGCAAGGTCTGCATCAACCTCTTCCACACCTTCAATTTTACCAAATGTTTTATTAACGCTTAAAACGCAAGAAGCACAATGCATTCCTTCAATCGGCAAATCCATATGTTTATGTTTCAACACTTACCACAACCGTTTTTATTCTATGAAACAATTTATATTTTATGGCAATATAAAATTTTAGACAATGCCAAAATAATTTAAAAAAAAAATTCAATAATAATTTACTTCAATGTTTTTATGTGGAATAGTTCTTCTAAATCTCTTTTTAGGATACCCAATAATGAAACTAGAGTACATGTGTTTGTTTTTATCAATTTCCGGGAAAAATTCCATAAGTTTTTCATGATTTAATTCATCTGCTTTTAAAATGAACAATGAATAAAATCCTCCAAGGCCTAAAGAATAAGCAAGTAACTCTAAACGAGTATTAGCGATAACTGCACTAGTTTTATCAGCGGAAAATGTTAAAATAAGCTGTTTTCCTTCCCAAAGTAATGGATGGAAATCTTTAGTCGTGTTATCTTTTAAATAATCCCCGAATTCCTTTATTCTGAAAAATTCTTTTTCCTGAACTTTAATTATATCATAGACAAGTTCCATAAATTCATCTAATTTATCTTCTAAAACAACAAATTCAACATCTTGTTGATTTTGAGCTGATGGCGAATAATATGCTCCTTCAAATAATTTTTCAAAGGTTTCTTTATCGATTCTTTTGTTTTTAAACCAACGAATTGATCTTCTTTGCTTTAAAAATTGAAGCAAATCATCATATTCTATAGGCAATTCACGTGGATTATAATCAACAATTCTGTCTTCTTTACCTTCGTATGACTTAAGAGTTATCGCACCAACCTTGCAGATTGCCATGCAATGACCACATTCAAAACAGTTCCCTCCAGTTTCACGAGCAATATCCTCTACAATAATATTGTCACGAATACATACTGAAGAACATTGTTTGCATGCAGTGCATAACTCCTCGTCAATGATTAATTTCATTTAACAATTTCCCCCTCTTGAATAACAGTTAAAACATTATCATTATCACTTAAAACAGAAATATCATCTAAAGGATTGGAAGCAACTAAAATTAAATCTGCAACATAATTTTCTTTTATAAGGCCCAGATTATCTTTTCCCAAAAATTCTGCTGCTTTTACAGTACCACTAGCTATCGCTTCGGATTCACTCATTCCAATATCAGTTAAATGAACCAATTCTTCCAAGTTATGTCCATGAGGAATAACACCGCTGTCAGTTCCCATTAATATATTAACACCTTCCTGATAAGCAACTGAAATGTTTTCCTTGTGAACTTTAACTATTTCCTTCAATTTTGCGGATTTTTCTTCTGCATAATTATCCCATGCAGGAAATCCGTTTTTATATAAAAACTGGTGAACCAGAAGTGTTGGAACCAAAGAAACATTCTTTTTAACCATTTTACAGGCAGTCTTTTTATCAATAAATGTCCCATGTTCAATTGAACTAAATCCTGCATCAATGCAATTGTTCATTCCTCTTAAACTATGGCAGTGGGCTGAAACCTTCATGTCACTTGCACTGGCCTCACAAACGATTGTTTTGAGTTCCTTTTTATTGAATTGTGGAAATTCAGGTGAAGTGTTTGTAGTCAAAACACCCCCGCTGCACATTACTTTAATGAAATCGGCACCAGCTCTTTTTACCTCACGAGTCTTTTTCAAGACCTCTTCAATACCGTCACATCGCCCCTTTGGAAAACCCGGATACATTATCTCCATATCCCATCCTGAAGGCAAAAGCAAATCAAAATGCCCCCCAGTCATGACCAAAGGAGTGATTGACAAATGAACTTTTGGAGCAGTGAATAGCTTTCTTTGTTGTGCTAATTTAAAACCTAAATCAGCAGATCCGCAATCCCTAATTGTTGTAACGCCAGCATTGATTGTTTGCAAGGAATGAGGAACAGCATTATAAAAATGAATCCCCAAAGGATTTGCCATATTTTCTTCTTTGTGGAAACCCTTTGCAAAAATATGGGTGTGGCAATCAATAAATCCCGGAAGCAAAAAATTATCTTCACCATCAATTACTTTAACATTACTTTTAGTAGCAATTTTTTCTGAGGATATTTCCTTAATTAAATCATCTTCGATTAACACGTTCTGATGAGTCCTAACATCATCTAAAGGATTGATAATATTTACATTTTCAATTAGAGTTTGCATAGTAACACCTACAATATTTCTATTGTTCCATTGTCCCCATCGACTTCAACTAAAGTTCCTGTAACTAAATCTTTAGTTTCAGCTGGTGAGTCAACCATAGGAATATCAGACATTATTGCACCTGTCGCAATGATTGGTTCTGCATTAAGACAGATAATTGCTTTAGGAGCGGTATTATTCTTCATCATTTGGAAAATTACATAAGATCCAACAGTTGAACCTTTACCGCCCGGAATGAATAAAACTTTATCTTTAATGCATTCCCCTTTTAATTCATGATTAGGGTCAATAATAATACCTGTATCAGGATTAACTCCACCTAAAAAGCTAATGGGTTCGGATGAAACAATTAGTTCGCCCTTAGCTTTACCCTTTGCAATATTTCTACATTCAATCATCAAATCACCAATTATTAAGATTAGAATAATTTATCTTCAACGTAGTCTCCTCTATTAATAGCTTCTGTTGATTTAATAGAGTCAACTAAAGCCCAAAGCCAAACTATTAACATTAAAACAATTCCAATTAAAAAGATTACAAGAATGCCTGAAACAATATAAGCGATAATAAATGAAACCGCCTTTGTATTCAACCCAAGGTATAAATGACCTAAACCTGGGAATATAAAACTTAAAATTGCTGCTAAAAGTACATTTTTCTCTTCAGATGAAGGAGCTCTGGCTACTCTAACACCACAATGAGGGCAGATTTCAGCATTAATATCTATTTTCTTACCACAATTTTGGCAGAATTTGGTTTGTGGGGTTTCTTCCCCTTTTAATCTAAAGCCACATTGAGGACAGAAAACTGTTTCTTGAGAAACTTCTGTTCCACAATTAGGACAGAATTTTGATTTTTTAACTACATCAATTGTTTCTTCAGTTTCTTCTTTTACCGGTTCCTCATCAGCAGAATCATCAATAACCTCATCTACTGCTGCTTCTTCAGGAACATCAACGGATTCTTCTACTGATTCATCCGCTGCAACTTCATTAACAACATCTTCAGACTTTTCTTCAACAACTTCTTCATCTACTGCCTCTTTAACTGATTCCTCTTCAACAGCCGGTACATCATCCACTTCAGATTTTACTTCAACTGACCCATCTTCATTATGGACATCAACACTTTCTTCAACTTTTTCACTAACAACTTCTTCCGCTTTTGGAAGAAGAGAACCGCAGTTTGAACAGAATTTTGCGTCTTTTACTTCTTTTCCACAATCTGGACAAATCACCATATTAACACCATATATTAATTTGTTATCTACAATATAAAAACTTAAACAACCTCTTTTTTCATCACTTCTCTTAAAACTGCAGTAGCATAAGAACCCTTATTTATTGAAAATTCACATAAAACACCATCCTCTGTTGGAGTTGCTGATGCATCCCATACTTGGAATCTCATTGACCTTCTAAGGCCATGGCTTCCTAAACGTGGCATTTTTGGAACTTCAAAATCGGCTTTTGTAATATTATAATTCTTTAAAATATTTTCCTCCATTTCCCCAACAGCGCCGCCGGCAAATGGAACTTTAGTACCGAACAGAGGGCAAGTTGGGCTAGCTTCGAAATTATCAATCAATTCCTGAATTTCTTCTGGAGTTTTATCGCGAACGATATGCTCTTCAGGGTCAATTACAATATCTCCTTCAATGTAGGTATTGATTCCCATCTCCACTCGGTTACTTACAGCTTCGTTAAATAAGAAAGACTGATAAGCATGGACGAACATTCTTTGAAGCGGTTTTGGAAGCGCATGCAATGCATTCATATAAGATTTGTCAGTCAATTCGCCTTTTTTGGAATCCCTTATCAATTCCTTGACCATCATTTTCTCATAACGCATGCTTTTACCCATCAGATTGAGTGATTCTTCAAGGTTTCCATCATCATATGCCTGTCTTGCCTTTTGATTGTCTTCACCCTCATCACTTTGGGGATTTCCGATATACGTATTGACAGCCTTTTCAAGGTCATTTTCAACTAGAGCTTCACCTACCAAGTGAGTTATTGTTCTGGGTTTGCCGAATCTCTGCCATCCAAAGTAATTTGGAACACCTGTTACTTCAAGTTCCTTTAAGACTTCATTTGCAATATCTGCGCTTTCCTGAATGTCATCCAAATCCCTAATGAGAATTTTAAACTTATTTCCCTTAAGTTGACCCATTCTAAGCTTTTTGCGACCTCTGACAACTTTCAAAAAATCAGTTTTGTAAATATCCAAGTTTTCAACCTGTCTGAATTGCTCATCAGAATCCATATTGGCTATGCAAATCCATTGGCGGGTAATGGCCTTTTTATCTTTCATTCCTGCAAAGCCCATTCTTTTTCTAGAGATGTGCAAATCACGGGCAATGTCCAAGACAACATCCAATGTTGTTCTTCCCAATTTTTCAATCCACACGTAAACATTTGGCCCTTCGCCTTCGGGAATGATTTCTGGAATTTCTTCAACATAAAAATCTTCATATTGGTTTCTGATAATTCCACCAATACCTTTCTGAGCTGTAACATAAGTATTAGCATTCAACATAATAATCACGGAAAAATTACAATGCCCTGACCGGGATTTGAACCCGGGGAATGGGATCCGCAGTCCCATGTGTTATCCAAACTACACCATCAGGGCTAAACAAAATAAGATAACATTTTATTATATATTTTTTATAGTATATAATTATTGCCATGTTGAAAGACTATAAGAATAATCACCATAATTTCTTGTTGCCACTGAAATATCACTTGCTTTAGAATAATCCCCTGATGATGCCAAAACTTTACCCTTTAAAACATTGTTTTCGCTGAATCTATAGTTTTCAATGTTGAATGAACCCAATTCATCCTTGCAGAGCTTTGAAACTTCACGAATTGATTCCTTTGAATTTTCATTGTCTTTTAAAATTCCAGAGATTTTGCTCAGGAACGTTTGATCTGTAAAATTCACCTTTCCGCTCAGAATTTCCATTGTATCCTGAGTTTTTGTAATGTCACGTGAATCATATGAGTAATCTGGGCTTGGAATTGAAATGACAGCATTTACAACTAAAAATACTACTAAAAGCAACATTACTGCCAGAATCGCATCAATTATATAAAAATATCCTTTATCATCTAACATGAATGAAAATAGGATTTCAAAGTACTAAAAAAATAGTGAAGTGTGCAAAAATTAATTTGCACGAATGTGTTTTATCACTTTATCTTTTTTGCGGATTGCCGCATCTGAAGCCTTTTGAACTTTTTCTTTCATTTCTTCAAAGTCTTCAGGGGTTGTTTCACCGACTAATTTTTTGATTTTAGTATAAGCTGCTTCTCTGAATAATGGAACAAGTTTTTCTTCTGTTGAATCTTCCTTAATTAATATTGGCTCACCGGAGTTA
The DNA here is from genome assembly GCA_904501935.1 of uncultured Methanobrevibacter sp. Taxonomy (GTDB): domain Archaea; phylum Methanobacteriota; class Methanobacteria; order Methanobacteriales; family Methanobacteriaceae; genus Methanocatella. The sequence continues at coordinate 8,568 of CAJGDA010000038.1, forward strand.
TTGACTTCTCCAATTTCAGATATTGCAACATCATATTTTCCAACCGCCTTTTTAATGTCCTCAACTATTTCTGGAGGTGCAATCAACATTAATGAGTCTGTTGAAACACCTAATGGATCAATGTTTAATGTTTCAAGCATGTTTAAAACATTTGGAGCTACCATTTTTTTGATTTCAGTTTCATAGAACTCCAATCCTACACCAGTGGTGTTTGATATTTCATGTGCATCTCCTCTAAGACCTCCGTTTGTAACATCAGTCATTGCGTGGATGTCCTTTACAAGATCTGCTTCAAACAACGCCTGTGATGCTTGAACAAAGTTTACATTCATTGTATCCCATACAACATCAAAGAAACCATTGTAAAGGGCTGTTGTTGTGATTGTTCCTCCACCAGAACCTTCTGTTAAAAGTATAACATCACCTTCTGTTGCTCCTTTCCTTGCAGTTGGTGGATGTGGTGATACGCCTACACTTCCAACAGCAGAGACAAACCGATCTCCTAAAACCATGTCTCCACCTATACGCAATGTACTTCCTGCAACGATTGGAACATCAACAAGCTCTGAAACTGCAGCCACCCCTGCAGTATAGTCAAATATTTTTGCAACATCACCATCGTCTGCAAGGTGAACATCACTTAAAATTGCAACTGGGTCAGCTCCCATTACACAAACATCTCTGAGAGTTGCTCTTGTTACATGGAATCCTCCTAAAAAGGGATATTCACTTAAACGTGAGTGTATTCCATCAACAGCCGTTGTAATATAGACTTCATCATTTTTGACTGGTGCTTTTATAACACCACCATCGTCCTGCTCTGATGGATTGACTAAAGATGCAGTGTTGGTAGAGGATACTATTTCTGCAATTTTTCTGTGAACAAAAAAGTCACCGGCTCCGCGAGACCCAACTCCCATCTCGCCCATGCCAACACCAGCCTTATTTACGCTAGCTATTTCCTTTAAAAATTCATCGTCACTTTCCTGCAATTTTAGAGTAGTTGATACTTCATCTATCACTGCTTTTGCCATTTCAATAGAGTTTTCTTCTGAGATTTTTTTGTATTCTCTAATTCTTACAGCCAAAATCTCTGCTAGATCCTCATAACTGTAATCATCGATTCTTGCTCTTACAAATCCTTCAATATCCATGTCTATATCTCCAAATTAGTGAAATTCTTTAATATCTTTAATCCCGCCACCCCACTTTTTTCAGGGTGAAACTGTGTTGAAAACAAATTATTTTGAGCTAGAGATGCAACTACATCCCCACCATATTCGCAAACTCCAGCAATGATGCTTTCATCATCAGGAACTACATGATAAGAGTGAACAAAATAGAAGTATTCACCATCAATTCCATCTAAAATAGGTGAATTGTTACATACATTTAGCTTATTCCATCCCATATGAGGAATCTTAACGCCATCCGGTAGGATTTCAACATGCCCCTTAAATAAATCAAGACCTACAACACCCGGAGATTCCTCACTTGAACTCATGAGGACCTGTTGGCCAAGGCAAATTCCCAAAAATGGCTTATCATCATTAACATGTTCATGAATAATATCTTCGAAAGGCTTTAAATTCTTCATTGCGCTTCCGAATGCCCCGACACCTGGCAAAACCAAGTAATCGCTGTTTGCAATGACTTCCTTATCATCGGTTATTTGGTAATCCGCACCTATTTTTTTAAATCCGTTCGAAATGCTCTTTAAGTTTCCGCTTTTATAATCAATAATCGTAATCATTCATTTAACCATCCAATAGCTGCTCTAATCATTCCGCCAAAGTCTGAACATACAATTTCATCTGTTCCTAAAGTTTTTGAGTGAGCATCAAGCTCTGCAACAACATGAGTGAATCCTAACTCTTTTAGTGGTTGCACTAAACGAGGCCCATCAGTTACTGCAACAGATTCTACATCAAACTCCTCAATTGGAAATGCATGTGGAACTCCAAATACAACAATCAAATCCAAATCTTTATCATTTAAGTATTCAGCAGCATTATTTGCCGTGATTGGATATTCATCAAGCCCTCCAGTAATGAAATCAGGCTCAATATCCAATTGACTTTTAATGTTAACTGCATGCTGTCTGATTCTTGGAAGCCCAATGTTTTCATCCAAATTTGCTACGAAAATAGGCTTGTTATCCGGATTTATTTCATTGTAGTCGAAATTTATAATATCTGCAAATAAATATGAGGTTTCTTTTTTAACATTCAAGACAAAAGCAACTTTTTTGTTATCTTTTAGGGCGTTTACAACAATTTTGGCAACTTTTTCTTTTGAATCTCCAAAATTAGGCTTAATATACTTGCCTTGAGCCATACCACGGGTTTTTTCAACTTCAGTTGCCTTTTCAAGCATTTCAATTTGCCTATCGGCTTCCTCTCTTGGAATAACGCCGCATTCAACTGCAGCATCAAGCACCATTATTGCCCCAACAGTATTGTCACCTTCACCGGAACCGCCGTGAGATTCAACTGGAATGACAGTGCATGGCAAATCCGCAGTTGCAATCGCTTCTTTTAAATCCTCACCGATAATCATACTGGCACATGTACCTGCAATGCCCATCAATTCTGGTTTAAATGTCTCATAAGCTTCAGTCAAGGTTTCAACTAATTTTTCACCGGCACCCAATATAAAATCGTTTTCAGACATTCCCGTAGTTACAACACGTACACCATCACCTTCTAAAAGCCTTGCTGTTCTAAAACAACAGCCTGTAGGCCCATGCATAACAATAACATCAACATTCATATCTCTTAACGTGTAAAGAGTAGCGGCAATCGGACTTGGTCTTGGATGTATAATTTTTATCACCTAAATACTTTTAACAAATAAGTATTTTTAATTCTTAATTTAAATAATTAATTAACAAATTCTGGAGATTGCATTATGAAACTTGACAAGGAAATTTTAGAGGAAAAAATCAGGGAATACAGGAAAACACAAAGCTGTTCGGAGTCAACTTTAAGGGCACTTTGCGAAACTGCTGATGCAGACATTACTGGCGAAGAAATAACTAAGTTAGGATCAGGATTTGCAGGAGGAATAGGCGGAACATTCGATGAAGGAACCTGCGGTGCAGTAACCGGCGCATTAATGGCCAATGGTATCGTTTTAGAGGATGTCAGTAAAATCAAAGCAAATGCAAAAGAAATCTTTAACACTTTTAAAGATGAATATGGAAGCGTGTGCTGCGGCACAATAACAGACAACGGCAAAGACAAATCACCATGCGTTGACTGTTGCGTGTTTATTGCAAATAAAGTTGCGGATTTGTGGGACGAATAGTTTTATTTTTAGAAAATGTAGGCTAAATTTTAGTTAAAGAATGATGCCCTCAAAATTTGGTAAAAATAAGCTCAATTTGAGTTAAATACTATGATTTTGGGGAACCTATATATTATTTTTAGGTTGAAAATAAAGTCCTCTCGAAGTTTTTTAAATAAGAAAAATTTGAAGTATTTAAAACGAATATTTGAAGATTGATAGTAAAAAAAAATTAAAAAAGATTTTTAGAAAACAAATCTAAAAATCATCATATTTATTAATTATTCTATAGGACCAATACTGTCTATAATACCTTCTACTTCAGGAGTGTATAAGTTAACAGTTGCATTATTTGTAAAGAAAACCAATATATGTTGTTTTCCATCTTTCATAAATGTAACAGATCTAAAGTGATCAACAGGACCGTCGAAATATCCAGCAGCCGCTGGTGAGTATTCAGTCCATGATTCTTCATTTCCTGAATATTCTTTTGGAGTTGATACATTTTTGAG
>CAJGDA010000039.1 GCA_904501935.1 uncultured Methanobrevibacter sp.
GACTCAGAAAGAAATGAGTTTGGAATAAATATAGATAGCTCATCTTTATACATTACCTTAAATTATATAAAATAAACTATATAAAGATTACCCTACATTTACATAGCTATCACTAAATAGACTTACACATTTACAAAATATTATATCAATTATAATATCCGTAGCTTCTTTTTATGCTACCAACTTTTTTATACTCAGAGAATATATTAATATTAAATATAGAATATCCACTATATAAAGGTATTGTTTTTTTAGATAAAAATTGATTAAAAATAAGAATTAATAAATTTTAAATTGTTAAAACAATGCCCTAACCACGATTACATCGACCATCTGTTTTTCTTTATTGTGAAACTCGTAAATTTTTGGAATTGGAAATTCATATCTGAACAAATGGGTAATCTGCAAACCATTATCCCCATAAAATTTAACTAAAAAATCTTCCGTAGATGCCATGTGAAATGAATACAAAACATCAGGATTCAATTCAATAGCCTTTTTTACAAATTTTAAATCCTGACCTTTATCAGCTTTCTTTTGAGATCCGAAAGGAGGATTCTGAAACACAGTATTTACATTCAAGCCCTCATTAAAATCACAGATATCGCTGACAATGAAATCTACATTATCCACTTTTAATTTTCCTGAAACTTCATTGGCCAAATCAATAGAATCCTCATCAATATCTACACCAATTGATGAATTAGCGCCCATTAATGCACATCCAATTGCAAATATGCCTGTGCCACAACCCAAATCCAAAATATCCTTATATTCAATATCACCTAATCCAAAAGCATTCCAAATCAAATCGGATGCAATGATGGATGGGGTAGTGTACTGTTCAAGACCAACCTTAGGTTTTGGGTGAGATGGAATATTTTGAAGTCTCATTTCTAAATGTTTTTTACGAGTAATTTTCTTCATCTTATCAAATAATTAATATATCATTTATTATATAATTATATTATTAAAGAAAAATTACTTTGAGGTTTCATATGTTTGAAAAAGTATTAGTTGCAAATAGAGGAGAAATCGCAATAAGAGTTATGCGAGCTTGTCGTGAACTCGACATCAAAAGCGTAGCTATTTACTCTGATGCAGACAGTACTTCTCTTTATACAAATTATGCAGATGAAAGTTACCCATTAGGAAATCCTTCTCCTGCCAAATCTTATTTGAATATTGAAAAGATTATAAACATAGCTCTCGAATCTGGTGCTGATGCAATTCACCCAGGTTACGGATTTCTAGCTGAAAACTCCAAATTTGGAGAAGAATGTGAAAAAAATGGAATAAAACTCATTGGACCAAGCGGAGATGTAATCAATAAGATGGGAGACAAAATTACGTCAAAAGCGCTTATGAAAAAAGCAGGCGTTCCGGTTATTGAAGGTACTCCAGAAGGGGTTACCGACATAGAAGAAGCAAAAGAAATTGCTCGCCAAATTGGTTATCCTGTAATCGTTAAGGCTTCCGCTGGTGGTGGAGGTATCGGTATGCGTGCAGTTTATGAAGAAGATGAACTTGTACGTGCAATCGAATCTACCCAATCAGTTGCTTCAACCAACTTCGGAGATTCAACCGTATTCATTGAAAAATACCTTGAAAAACCACGTCACATTGAATTCCAGCTTTTGGCTGACGAACATGGAAATGTTATTCATGTTGGAGACAGAGAATGTTCCATCCAAAGAAGACATCAAAAACTTCTAGAAGAAGCACCTTCTCCAATTATGACTGAAGAGCTAAGGGAAGAAATGGGTGGAAGCGCAGTGAGAGCTGCAGAATACATTGGATATAAGAGTGCAGGTACTGTTGAATTCCTATACGATAATGGAGCGTATTACTTCCTTGAAATGAATACACGTATTCAAGTTGAACACCCTATTACTGAACTTGTTACAAATACTGATTTAATCAAAGAGCAAATCAGAATAGCCAACGGTGATGAATTAAGCTATGAACAAAAAGACATTCAAGTAAGAGGGCATGCTATTGAATGCCGTATCAATGCAGAAGATCCACTTAATGATTTTGCGCCAAATCCGGGTAAAATCACAGGTTACAGATCCCCTGGAGGTCCAGGTGTACGTTTAGATAGTGGTGTATATATGAATTATACAATTCCAACATTCTACGATTCCATGATTTCAAAATTAATCACTTATGGAAGAAATAGAAATGATGCAATTGACAGAATGAAAAGAGCATTAAGCGAATACATCATTTTAGGTGTTAAAACAACAATTCCATTCCACAAAGCAATTATGAGAAATCCGAATTTCATTTCTGGTGATTTGAACACTCACTTCATCGATACCTATAAGAAAGGTATTGAAGCTGAAATGCAAAATGTCATTGAAGAGGATTTGGAATATGTGAACAGGCTCAAATCAACATTTATGCCTGGTAAAAAGATTGCTGCTATCTCAGCAGCTGTTGGATCATATCAAAACATGGCAAAACATAAACACATGCAGAATAAATAAACTTGGGGATTTTTAAATGAAAGAAGAGATTATTAGACTATTGAAAAAAGAAGGGAAACTTTCAGATGAAGCAATTGATGAGATACAACAAATGGAAATTAATGATTTTGCAGATTTTGTTAAAGAAATAGGAATGCAAGAAACATCATACATCAGTGCTTTAGAGATTTCAAAAGATTTGAATACCCAATATATTGGAAAAAATTTATATGTCTTCAAAGAAGTAAGTTCTACAAATACTGTAGCAAGATTCTTGTCAATGAATGACATTGAAGATGGTTCTGTAATCATATCTGAAAAGCAAACCGCTGCAAGAGGCAGATCTGGAAAAGGATGGGAATCCCCAATTGGTGGCGTATGGTTGTCAATTATTTTAAATCCTCATGTCGACCACTCAAAACTTCCTCTCATTACATTAGCAACAGGCGTTGCAGTTGCAAAAACTCTTGAGAAAATTGGTGTTGAAAAACCGGAAATCAAATGGCCAAATGACATTATGATAAATGGTAAAAAAGTCTGCGGAATATTGACTGAGGCAGTAGCTAAGTTCAATACCATTGAAAGTGTCATCATTGGAGTGGGAATTGATGCAAATTTAGACATTGAACAATTCCCTGAAGAGTTAAAAGAAGGTACAACAACACTTGAAAAAGAACTTGGAAGAAAAGGAAGTGAAAATCTTTTAATTAAAATGTTCTTAGAAGAATTTGAAGAAATCAGCGAACTTTTCGACAATGAAGGATATGAATCCATCTTAAAAGAATGGAGAAAACGTTCATACTCTATTGGAAAAATAGTGGAAGTTAGAGAACCATTCAACAAACACTATGATGCATATGTACTGGGCATTAGTAAAGAAGGAGCATTAGTTGTTGAAAAGATTGATGGAACCTTAGCAAAAGTAATTTCTGGAGAATGTATAATTAAAAATTAAATACAATCTCCCTACATTTTTCTTCATTTGTGATTACTTCCTGTAATTTATCAAATGAAGATTCTATTTTTTTATCCAAATCATTTAAATTTAAATTAAATGCATCGCTTGTAGATAAATCAAATCTTATTGTGGCAGATGCACCTGGCATAGAAACAGAAGGGATTGTAATAATCCCATAATCTTTTAATAATATAAATGAGAAAACAAAAGCCACATCATTATCAGATAAATGATGAGAAACCTTAATTTCATCATTCAAGTCTTCAGGTGAAATCATAACTCCTGTAGGTGTTTTCTTGAAATTATTAAATTTTTCACTTAATAAATCAAATAACTCATCCTTTCTTGAAAAACTATTGATTAAATTATCCTCATTAAAATTTTTAATACCATTTAGCATTGCAAGAACTACAGGCGGTTGGGCTTCAAGACCAAATTGATTAACTTTTACTTTAATTTTATCAATCAACTCTTCACGACCTGCCATAAGTCCACCTCTAGGACCTGGCATTAGTTTATCAGTACTTGTAATTGCAATATCCGCACCCAAATCACAAGCCTTAGCCTGATTGAAAACAACAGTTCTAAGTCGTGCCCCGGAAGCATCATCCACCATAACAGGGATGTTCTTTTCATGAGCCATTTCAATAACTTCTTTAAATTCTTCTTCATCAATTACCTGATGATCCATTGTGGAACCTGTAACAACAACTAATGAAGTATTTTCAGGTATTGAAAATTCATCAAAATCATCGGTTTCAAAATAATTGGCACCGACTAATTTGCAGCTTCTAGGAATTGATGGATGAGCAGGCAACTCAGCAAGATAATGTACCACATTCGAATCTTCACTAACTAGAGTCAAAATCGCAGCCAATATGCCGGAAGAAGTCCTATTCAATGGAAGGACTTTTTCACCACCCATATGATCTATTCCAACTTCTTGAAGTGCATCTTCAAAAATAGCGGGACCAACATATGTTTCCAAAAGACTTACTTCAGAAGAAGAGGCTATGAAACCTCCAGACAGACCTGTTAGATCAAATAATTCATCTCTTCCTTTAGTTTCGACAATGTCTTTAATAATTGAAAGAGCATTTTCTCTTTTTTTGACTTCATCTAAAGAACTATCAACTATCATCTAATCAGAGTCGTCTAATTGTAATTTATAATCTTCAAAGAATTCCACAATTGCTTTTAATTGTTTTTCATCAAGGTCCATGGAAGCATATTCTTCAGTTTCAGGGATAATATAAGTATATTCAGCAAATAAAACTTTACCATCAGGATTAGTAATAACACTTATTTCATCAAGTAGTTTTTCAGGATTTTTGTTATGGAATTCAATTCTAAAAGTAGTGCCTATTTTTTGAGAGAATTTTTCTTTTTCGTCAGGTTCCCTGTTACATTTTCTAATTTTTGTCATTCTTGATTTCAATTTTTTTTCTGCAAGTCCATTAATATCAGCCATAATAAACACATCCTCAAATAATCAAATAAAAAATATAAATTAAAATATACTATGAAATTAATTTATATATAAGTATTCCTTTTTAATACAAACATTAATCATACAAACTATTGCCCTTACTATCCATAGCAACAATAAGAGGGCCAAAATCCTTAACTTTTAAATTCCACATAGCTTCAGGCATGCCAAGGTCCAACCAATCCACACTTTCAATTTCTTCAACTGCATCGACATATAATGCAGCACATCCACCAGTAGCCACCACATAAAGCGCATTATTTTTAATTAATGCCTCACGAACAGTATCATCCATTCCACCTTTTCCGATGACTATTTTAGGCCCCATATCTAAAACATCACTTTGATATGGATTCATTCTCATTGAAGTAGTAGGTCCAATTGCTACCATTTCATAACCATCCTCCTTCTCAGCAATGATAGGACCTGCATGAAAAAGGACTGCACCTGAAATATCCAAAGGAGCTCCTTGTTCAAGAAGTCGTTTGTGGGCTTGGTCTCTAGCGGTCAATATATTTCCAGTTAAGTAGACTACATCACCTGCATTTAATTCATTTAAATTTTCATCTTTAATTGGAACATTCAATTTTCTTTCCATTTATACTCCTCATTTAGAAATAAATATTTATTAAAAATAATTAATATAACTATATCTATATAAAATTTTTAGATTTAATAAAGTTAATGGCTAAAAATAATAACGGGGAAAATTATGTCAAGTATGAGTAGTGTGGCAGGACTGTCAAAATATATCACAACCCTGCCGAAAACTAAATTTTCAATTATTGGAATGTTGGTTTTGAGTTTTTTATTAGGAAGTATCATTTATCTAATTGATTTAATTCCGAATACAGGGATTATAGAAGATTTTTTTGCTGGAGGACTATTCGGTATTGCAGTATTTGGATTTACCTCAATAATGAGCGGTGCTTTAAACCAACAGGTTATTAGTGTACTTCATGGGATAAATTTAAAAATCAAACATTCAATGTTTTTATCTGCCCTCTCAATGACAATACTTGGCATAGTAGTTATTTTAGGATGTGTAATTTCACAAATCTTTAAAGTGGACATATTCTTAAATTCCATGTTATTTGGGTGTGTATTAATTTATGGATTTAATACGTTGGTTTTCTGGACAACCTCAAAGGTAAGATTTTCAATTGCTGCAATTACTGGCCTTATTCAGCCAGCACTTATTTTGTCAATGTATACATTAATTACCTTCCTATTTATCGATACCAGTTTTCTCGGACCGGAAATATTGCAGATTACAATTAAAGCTATAGTTGCAGCAGTAATTTTTGTAATGGCCATTTATACATTTATAACCGTTATTGCTTCCCCATTTAATAAAAATTTGGGAATAGGTGCTTTAGACTTATTAAGCTTGTTTATTGCTCACATGAACGAAGGATCAAATTCGCTTGAAGGTTTATTTGAAAATATGAGTGAAGCAATTGAAACAATTGTTACTTTCATCAGTTTTAAAACCGAAAATGGTATAAAAGCCCTATTCATATCCCCATCTGTTCATCCAGGACCTTTAGGAGACCTTGGTGGGTCCAACATGCCAACCATATTAGCAAACAAGTTTGACCATTTCACAATGGTAGCGCATGGACCTTCAACTCATGACTTCAATCCTATTGCAGTATCCGAAATAGACAAAGTCGAAGCGTCTGTTAGAAGAGGATTGGAAAAAGTAGAATATTCACCTGATGCGAGCAAGTTCATAAGATATAACTCCGAAAAAGCGAATATAGGTGTTCAATTCTTTAATAAGGGAATGGTAATCCTATCAACATTTGCTCCCGAAGCAGTTGATGACATTGAATTTGGTGTTGGGCTTACAATGATGGCTCAAAGCAGAAGCAGATGCCATGTAAAAGATTCAATAATTGTTGATTGCCATAATTCATTTTCTGAAGAAAGCGGAGAAGTTTTACCAGGTAATGCCGAAGTATTCCAATTAATTGATGTTATAGATACAATTAATCCTGATCAAAACAAATACGACATCAAAATAGGTTGCTATGAAGACAACATGGGCGCTTTGAATAAGCATGATGGAATTGGTGAAAGTGGCATAAAAACAATGATTGTTGAAGTTGACAATCAAAGAACCGCATATGTCCTTTTTGATTCCAACAATATGGAAATTGGATTCAGACAGGAAATCATTGACGCAGTAAGTGATTTGGACATTGATGAAATTGAAGTAATGACAACAGATACACATACCGTCAATACAATTTCAAGAGGATATAACCCAGTGGGAATTGTAAAAAGGCCAGAAATAATAAAATTTGTTAGATTAAGTATTCAGGAAGCATTATTAGATTTAGAAAAAGTAGAAGTTGGAACTGGAACCGAAAAAATAAAGAATTTAAACACTTTTGGACCAAAAAACTCAACAGAACTGATTTCAACAATAAGCTCTGTTGTGGCAGTGAGCAGAATTATAGCTCCAGTTTTATTGATAACCGCATTATTAATAGTATTCGTGTGGTTATTCTACGGGGGATTATAAATACATTACAAATAATGTATATGCAATAACCCAAGTAAAGTAAAATGGTGCAATTCCATCCCATAACCATTGGGAAAATCCTGAAATTTCATCTCCAGCGATTTTTTGTGAGAATTGACCAACAAAGTACAATACAATTAACGCAACAAAGAACGCTAATATATCATTTTTAAATCCAAACCAACCGACAGTGAAACCGGTTGAAAGAAGTGCTGCAAAAAGAGCTGCAACAATATGAATAGTAGTAACTTTAACAGTTGTGTCCATGATATCCTCCATAAAATTAAATATATTAATATAATTTAGTAAGTTATAATATATTAAAGTATTGATAAAAAGGTGGTAAATAATGAAACCCATGTCAAATGTAGACATTTATACAATTAGTGATGAACTAAATAATTTATTAAGTGGTGCTAGAGTTGATAAATCATTTCAACCTACAAAAGATATTGTAGTGATGAGATTTCATGTTCCCGGAACAGGCAGAATTGATTTAGTGATGCAATGTGGCTCTAGAATACATATAAGCCAATATCCATTGGAGAATCCGACCACACCACCGACATTTCCAATGCTCTTAAGAAAAAGGATTAAAGGAGCTCACGTTGAAAGCATAAAGCAGCATAATTTTGACCGCGTAGTTGAAATTAAAGTTAAAAAAGATAAATATTATACAATTATCGTTGAGTTATTTGATAAAGGAAATATAATTCTATTAGATGATGAGAATAACATTATTTTACCTCTTAAAAGACAGCAATTAAGTGCAAGAGACATAAGCTCTAAAAGAGAGTATGCATTTCCTGAAGAAAGAGGAATAAATCCTATCAATGTCACTGAAGAAGAATTAAAAGAATTATTCAATAATAGTGACAGGGATGTAGTAAGAACACTTGCAATGAATGGGCTTGGAAGCTTGTATGCTGAAGAGATTATCGAACGAGCGAACGATGTTGTTGATATAGATAAGAATACTTTAACAACAGAATTGGACGATGCCCAAATTTCTGGAATTTACAATGCTCTTAAAAAATTATTTGATAATTTAAAAGATGGATTAATTAAACCACAAATTGCAAAAAAAGATTCGAAAGAAGATGTGATTCCGCTAGATTTAGTTAAATATCATGACTTTGAAAAAACATACTACGCCAATTTTAATGAAGCATGTGATGAATTTTATTCTAAAAAAGTTAACACAAACATCAAGGACATAAAAGAAGCTGCATGGAATAAGAAAGTGAACAAGTTTGAAAAAAGATTAACTTTACAACAAGAAACCCTTGATAATTTTACAAGAACAATTGAAGACAGTCAACATAAGGGAGAGGTTATCTATTCTAATTACCCTTCAATTGAAAACATCATAAATGTTGTAAACACAGCAAGAGGTAAAGATTACTCTTTTAAAGAAATTGGAAAAATCTTAAAAAAGGCGAAAGAAGATGGAATGTCTGAAGCGCAAATTTATGAATCCATCGATAAGATGGGTGTTTTAACATTGGACATTGATAATACAAAGTTAATTATCGATCCAAAACTAACAATTCCTGAAAATGCAGAAATATATTATGAAAAAGCTAAAAAAGCAAAAAGAAAAACAAAAGGTGCTTTAATAGCTATTGAAAATACTAAAAAACAATTAGAAGAAATCAAAACTAAAAAGGACATGGCAATGCAGCGTGTTGAAGTACCTAAAAAGAGAGTGAAAAAGAACTTGAAATGGTATGAAAAATTAAGATGGTTTATAAGCTCCGACAATGTTTTAGTAATAGGCGGAAGAGATGCAAACAGCAATGAGAGCATTGTTAAAAAATATTTAGAACCAAACGATATTTATTTACATGCAGATATACACGGTGCAAGTTCAACTGCTATAAAATTAAACGGAGCTAAATTAAATGATAATCTCCTCAAAGAATCTGGAGAGTTTGCAGCTTCATTTTCATCTGCTTGGTCGATGGGCTTCACAACCCAAGATGTATTTTGGGTTCATCCAGACCAAGTTTCAAAAACACCTGAAGCAGGGGAATTCTTAGCAAAAGGGTCCTTTGTTATAAGGGGCCACCGCAATTATATTAGGGGTGCAAGAGTAAAACTGGCAGTTGGAATTGTTGACTACGAAGGAAAAAGAATTATGGCAGGTCCAATAGAAGCGGTTGAAGCTCATTGTGACAATTATGTTGTATTGAAACCAGGATTTACAAAAAAAGAAGCAATAGCTAAAAAAGTATTGCATAAAATTAATGAAGATGACCTACTAACACTTGATGACATTATCAGAGTATTGCCTTCAGGAAAATGCGACATTGATGAAGACTATCATCAGAGAAAAAAATATGAAAGGAATTAATCCTGATAATTTTCAGGATTATATTCAAAATATTCATTTGAATTCATAACCACAACATCAATGTTAGGGTTAAACTGACTTACAAAATTAGCAAAAATTGCCGGATCTTGTTCTATTGGCGGGAAAGTATTGTAATGCATTGGGATAACTATTTTTGGGTTCATCCACATTGTAGCTAAAGCGGCCTCAAAAGGACCCATTGTAAACTTATCTCCAATAGGAACCATTACTACATCAGGTTTATATATTGCTCCAACAATATCTTTCATATCACCAAACAAACCAGTGTCACCACAATGATATATTTTAGTTCCATCTTCAAAGGTTATTAAAAAGCTTGCAGCAGTCCCTCCAGGAACTATTTCTTCAACAACATCAATATCTGATGAATGTTTAGCTTCAAGCATAGTGAACTTAATATTTCTAAATATAAAAGACCCACCAATATTCACACCAATGTTCCTAATTCCTTGTTTAGCTAAAAAGAGTGAAATTTCGTGAATACATGCAATAGGAGCATTGGTACTGTTTGATATTTCTAAAGCATCACCAAAATGGTCAGAATGTCCATGTGTTAGCAGAATTATATCTGGATTTAATTCTTCTACCGGAACTTGACAAGCAGGATTATTGCTAATAAATGGATCTATCAAAATTTTTATATTATCATCACTAACAATTTCAAAAGCTGAATGACCTAACCACCTAATTTCCATTAAGCTGTTCCCCCAGCAACACTCATAAGAATATTTTCATCTAAACTTGATGCAATATTCCAAGTTCTTTCGAAATCAGCCCTAATATTTGAGATGGAAGTTCTATCGTCAAATACCGCACCATATTCTATGTCATTTTGACCATCTGAAATAATCATTGCATAAGAATCATCAGTTATCAGATTAACAGTATGGACTTTAGGAACTGTTTTAATATGAACGCCTTGTTTTAAAAGAGAAGATATTAAAAACATATAGGACATGTCTGAAACATCAAATTCATCGATGATTACTCTAGAATAAATTGTAGGCACATGAGATAAGAAGCCATCGGATAAATCGGTTAATGAAGGAATTTCCAACATGATTTCTTTATTAACATGAGCTGCTAATTGGTCAAATGCTTCTTGAGAAGTTACTAATCCCCCATTACAAACTACATAACTTTTAAGCAATTTTGGAACTGGTAAACTTTCAGGATTATTAATATCAATTTTAATATCTCTAGTTTCAGCCACTTCAGGTGCTACTAAAGTTTGAGTATCGGCAACTTCATTAACAACAGGAGCCGGCTCTTCTAGTGCACGTTTAATTTCAGCAGATTTGTCCTGTTCAACAACAAATGGTGGTATCTCCTCAACAATATAATCTGTTTGGCGTCTTTTTGGAGTTCTAGTTACTTTAATTGGTTTTCCGTAATTTGGGGTAAAGACTAACTGCCTATCCAAATCAATGTCTCTTTCTTCCCTTTGAACCACATTTAAAACAGCTTTAGGATTATCAGCAAATGGATCTTCATAGTATTCGCCAGGAGTTGCATCAGGATAATCTTCAATAACTAAGTCTTCATATTCCAAATCATCCTCATAATCATTATAATCCCTACGAATTTTTAAAGGCCTGTTTGCATTATCTGATTTCATTTCAGATGAGGATAGATTGCTTTCTTTTGATTCTAAAAATTCTTTAATCAAATTAGTAGTCCTATCTGCGTTTGAATCAACAAAATAGCTAACAATCATTATCACTCCAATGATTGAAATGATCAAACCGACTACTATTAAAAAATCTAATAATTTATATACACTTGTCTCATACGCTATGAGAACACCAATTACAAATAAAATAAAACCTGAAATTAATTTTATTGTATTTCCCACGATTTCACCCTTATAAATTTTTAATCACTCTATTATTTAACTACTATAAAATATATAACTCACTATTTATAAACCTAATGGAAAAAAACACGAAAATTAGATGAAAAAAGCAAATAAATAATACTTTTTATTAAAATAGTAATATTAATATAGTGAAAATTATAATTTAATAATTGGTGAATACTATGAAAAAAATCATTAATGAGAATTCTGGACAAGGTGCCGCCGAGTACATTTTACTCTTTGGTGGAGTACTAGTTATTGCATTACTGGCATTAACTATCTACAGGTCATATATGGAAACAAGTGATGTTAGCTTAAAAGCAAAAGATGACATAATTGATGTTAGAAATACTATACTCGACAACAGAACCCATGTTTAGTGAGAAATTAGATAACAAAGGACAAGGGAGTGCCGAATTAATTTTAATAGTTGGCAGCCTAATAATAGTAGTGCTCCTTGTAGGAAGTTATATATCAAATATGACTGAAAAAACAAATACAAATTTAAAAAATTTGTTA
>CAJGDA010000040.1 GCA_904501935.1 uncultured Methanobrevibacter sp.
AAAAAAAAATTAATAGTTAATTAGAATGAAAGACTGGAATAAAATCCATGTAAACTATATGAGTTTGAATTCCAATTAACTACTTTTCCAAATGAGTTTCTAGCACTTGTTGCATCACTTACAGTCCAAGTATCTCCAATTAATACTTGAGTCCAAACATGTCCATATGTACTTCCACTAGAGAATGTACATGTTCCATGAACATATCTAGCTGCTAATCCTGCAGTCCTATACATAGCCACCAGTAAATGTGAATGATCAACACAGTTTCCGGCTTTGGCATTTAAAGTACCTACAGCACCATATCTAGTGTCATAATAGAAACTATATGAAATAGTATCCCTTACATAGTTAAAAATTGCAGTAGCTTTTTCTAAATCTGTTTTTAAACCACTAGTTAATTTGGTAACTATCTGTTTAATTTGAGAATTATTAACTTGGCAATTTTTTGATGAAGCCAAATATGGTTTTAAATCACTAATAGTGTTTTTAGAGTTTAAACTTTTAGTTGAAGTTTCACTAAGTGATTTGATTGTTACATATGCAGGCATTACATCATTTTCACCATAAAATGCAACAACACGTGCAAATGCATAAACTAAAGGATTATAACCAATAGTTCCTATACTAGAACTTACAGAATCAGGCATCTTGGATTTAGAATCTGCAGTACTAACAATGCTTTTTGCAACAGAAAGATAATCATATAAATTACCGTAACTGTATGTTGATGAAGGGCTACTTGGAGCCGCAACATTTTTAGAATTTATATTTGCCTTATTATTGGATTTTAAATTAACTATAGCTTTAGAAGCCAAATATAAATAATCTTGAATGGAATAAGAAACACCATTTATTTTAACTGTTGAAGGTAATTTATGATTGCTATCAATGTAATCTCTAACGGTTTTAGATGCATCAATAAGTTGTTTAATACTTACGGAATAAGCAACATAGATTTTAGATGATCCGGAAAAAGACCCTTGAGAATATTTTACAGTATAAGTGCCTGCGGATAAGGAACCTAAAGTTGCTTTAGCAACACCACTAGAGTCTGTAGTTCCATAATATGTTTTTCCGTTCACGGTAAAGGTGATTTTAGTATTTTTGATAGGATTATTTTTATAATCCAAAGCTTTTACTGAATAAGATATGCTTTTATCTGGTGTAGCATACAGATTTTCACCGACTAATTTTGTTCCGATAACGGAAACATACTTGGATGCAGTATTTGATTGATAATAACTATTTGAAATAACAGTTTTAATAGCATAATACCCTACATTAAGACCAATAGCCTGTACAGCAACACCATTTGAATCAGTCTTATGAGTATAGGTTACACCATTTATTGTGAATTTAACATCAATATTTTTAAGAGGGTTTCCTGATTTATCTTTTACAGTAACATTATAAACAGAACCATCTTTGTAATTCATTACTAAATCCCCTGCTGACAAACTAGCAGTTTGTTTAGAAACAGTAACCTTGTTTGATCCTTCACAATAATTTAATGAACCTGGAGTCAAGTACTGATATGTAATAGTGTAAGTACCAGGTTTTAGACCTATAGGCAAATAGGCATAACCATTTGAATCAGTCTTATAAGTATAAGACACTCCATTAACGGTAAATTTAATATCCTTATTTGCTAAAGGCACATTTTTATCTTTTAATGTAACGGCAAATTTAGATCCGTCTTGATACACCATATTCAATGCGGAGGATGTAAGCTTTACAGTAGGATCTAATTTTTCTTTAACTGAAATAGTTTTTGAAACAGTGCTTGATTGATAACACTTATCAGAAATAACTGTTTTAATCGCATAATTTCCTATTTTAAGACCAATTGGCTGTTTAGCAATACCGTTTGAGTCAGTCTTATGAGTATAGGTTACACCATTTATTGTGAATTTAACATCAATATTTTTAAGAGGGTTTCCTGATTTATCTTTTACGATAACGTTGTAGGAAGAACCATCGTTATATTTCATCACTAAATCCCCTGCTGACAAACTAGCAGTTTGTTTAGAAACTATAATCTTATTTGAGCCTTCACAATAATTGAATGTACCTGGAGTCAAATACTGATATTTTACAGTATAAGTACCCGGGTATAAACCCACAGGCTGATAAGCATTACCATTTGAATCAGTCTTTTGAGTGTAAGTTACCCCATTAATAGTGATTTTGATATCCTTATTCGCTAAAGGAGCAGCATTATCTTTTAATGTAACGACAAATTTAGATCCATCTTTATACTGCATTTTCAAATCGGAAGATGTGAGTTTTGCAGTGGAATCTTTAACATATAACTTTCCAGATTCTGAAGAACCAGAATAGAATTTGTCCCCAGAATAACTATAACTAATAGAATAAGTACCCTTAGAAAGAACAGGAATAGTTATAGTAGCTTTCCCATTCGAATTAGTCTTAGCAGTTACTTGGTTATTGTTATATTTAAATGTGATTGTTTTACCTTCTATTAAAACACCTTGTGATGATTTTAAAGTTACAGTAAAAGAACATTTAGTATTTGGAAGTATATTTGTGCTAGTGGAGCCGTGTGTAAGAGTAGTACTGTCCTTTTTAGAAATATAATTATTAGACAATTTTTCACCAGAATAAGGATTGACTGTACTAATTACATAGTTACCTGGTGCTAAATTAATAGGTAATTTAGCAACACCTTTGCTATCAGTAGTTTTAGTATAAGTTACACCGTTAAGGGTAAATGAAACTTTAGTGTTTGCTAATGCATCATAATTTTTCCAAAAAGTTACTGAATACTCGGAAACAGGTCCATAGTATTTAGTAACATCACTTCCACTAACGGATGATAATACTTTAACTTTCTTTGAAAGAGATGAAGCTGAATAATTTGAGTTACCAGCAAAACTTACTGTAACAGTATATGATCCTATTGCCAAAGCCACAGTTTTAACAGAAGCAACACCACTGTTATCGCTGACAGCAGAATAAGATTTACCATTTACATTCAAAGAAATTTTCTGATTGCCAATAGCTTTACCATTATTATCTTTTAAGGTTACTTTGAAATAGGTAGCTGATTTTGCATAATGAGTATCAGATACATCCACGTTTGAAGATATTTTGGAGTTAGCAGACACTTTATCATCATTAGAAGCGGACAAAACATTATTATTTGATGTTTTATCACTTTCTACATCCTTACTGGAAGTTTGTACTTGCCCGTAATCATCCTCATGAGTGCTTTTTAAAGCGTCATCAAGATGATTATCTAAATCATCATCATGAGAATTAACTATATTAGTCTCTGAGATAGAATCCTCGCTAGAAACTTCTAATTTATTTTCGACAGATAATGCATTCACATTATCAGTAACTAAATTTGAATCTTCTGTACTTGAAACGTTATTTAATTCTGCCGCACTAACTGCACCCACTAAGAGGAACAGCATTAACACAGCGGATATAAATAATGTTTTATTTTTTATCGAAATTTTTCCACCTCTTGGTTCTCATTACGAAAATTATAAGTAAAATATGATTATACTAAATATATAGTATTTCATAATGAGTGGATAAAGATATATAATTTTATCTTATATAAATGTTTTTAAAACTTAAAAATCTGAAAAACTCATTTAAATCCATTAAATCTTATAAAATAGATAGAAATCATATATTAATTTAAAATAAAAGAACAATTATACTGAAATAACCATAGATAAGATTAAATATCTTAAATCTGATTTAAAATTTTTACGAGCTCATGAAAAATAAAATTTTAAAAATAATGGCTTTTATAAGAAAATTCAGTTAAAATTTATATTTTATACTTAAAATTAATTAATTATTATCTCAATTATAAAAAATAACCCGATAGAAAGTTATAAAATTAAAAATAACTTATTTAAGTCAAAAAAGAAAATTATTTTAAAATCAAAAAAATAGCTGGTTATATGTTATATGAAAAAAATATTTTCAAAAAAAATATCAAAAATATTGATATACATTTTGGATTAACCTATCCTAATGTTTACAGAACTGCAATGTCTTCATTAGGTTATAATATTCTATATAATCAAATTAACGAACGTGAGGATACTTGGTGTGAGAGAATAATTTTTCCTAACACAAATTCAATTGAATCAAATACTCCCCTTAAATATTTTGACATAATAAGCTTTTCCATCCAATTTGAAGAAGACTATTTTAATGTTTTAGAAATGCTGAAACATGCTGAAATACCTCTGAAAAGAAAGGACAGAAAAAACTATGATCCATTAATTATTGCTGGAGGACCATGCGTAACCGCAAACCCCATGCCTTTATCGGATTATATTGATATTTTCATAATTGGTGAAGGCGAAAATATAATTAACCCTTTTTTAGACAAATTTATTGAAACCAAAGATAAAAACTTAAAAAGATTTCTAGAATTACCTGGAATTTACATTCCAGAATTTGACAATAAGACAAAAATCAATATTGTAAATGACATGAATGATGCTTATCACATTACTGAACCAATCATAAGTGAAAGTGATGATGAGAATTACCAAACAATCTTCAACAATTCAATAATGCTAAATGTTTCAAGAGGATGTACAAGGGGCTGCAGATTTTGCATGTCAAGTTATCTTTACAGACCCATGAGAGAAACAGAGTGCCAAAAGCTAATTGATGTTGCTATTAAAAATCGTGAAAATACCGGAATGAATAAAATCACATTAATTGGTGCTGCAGTTTCAGATTATAGTGACTTGACAAAATTGATAAGTGAACTTGAAAGTGAAGGTTTTCAAATTTCAACCCCTTCATTAAGAATTGAATCGATCACTCGAGAAACTTTAGAATCACTTAAAAAAAGTGGACTTAAAACAATTACTTTAGCACCCGAATCAATTGGCAGGTTAAGAAAAGTGATCAATAAGGACATACTGGAAAAAAATATTTTTACAGTAATAGAAAATGCAGTTGATTTAGATTTTAAAATTAAATTATATTTCTTAATTGGCATTCCTGGAGAAACTATGGAAGACATTGAAGAATTATGTATCTACATGAAAAAAATAGCTAATATGCATAATAATATCAAGAATGTGAAATTCAGTGTCAATCCGGTTATTCCAAAACCCCATACACCATTACAATGGGAGCAATATGATTTTAAGGACATTAAAAGAAAAACTAGATATATTCAAAAAGAAATGCGAAAATATAACATTAAGTGCGAAAGTCCTAAAAAAGGACTAGTCCAATATATATTGTCTTGTGGAAATAGGGGCATTGGTGCAATTATTGAAAAATCTTTAACAAAACAGCCTACATTAAAAGAATGGAAAGAATTAATCCCAAAATATGATATCGATGATGAATTACCTTGGAACAATATTGATGTTGGCGTAGATGAAAAATTTTTGAAAATAGAAAACAAACGATTGAGAAATTTGAAGCAAACACCATGGTGTGAAACAAGTCCATGCTATAATTGTGGTGCATGCGAAAAATAATTTCTAGAAAAAAATCGATTTATTAGAATAATAAAAATTATCAAAATAATAATAATTATATATTAAAAAAAACTAAAAAAAATAATAAGAGGAGAGAATTTATGATAAATCCTGCAAGCAGAACAAAATCAATTGAACTATCATTAATTAGAAAAATGTTTGAAGTAACTAATCCTGATGCAATAAACCTAGGAATTGGCGAACCCGATTTTAATGTTCCCGAGAATATTAAAATTGCAATGAAAAAATCAATTGATGAAAATGATACACACTACACATCCAATAAAGGAAACATTGAATTAAGAGAAGAAATCGTGAAAAAATTTAAAAAGGATAATGGAATAAACACCAATCCAGAAAACATTATTGTCACAGTAGGTGCTAGTGAAGCATTATTCATGTGTGCACAAGCATTTATTGAAAAAGGAGATGAAGTATTGCTTCCAGATCCAAGTTTCCTTTCTTATGAAGCATGTGTAAAATTAGCGGAAGGTACAATAGTACCTGTTGACTGTACAATGCAAAATGAATTCAAGTTGAAGGCAGATGATGTTCAAGAAAAAATCACATCCAAAACAAAAGCGAT
Source organism: uncultured Methanobrevibacter sp. (assembly GCA_904501935.1). GTDB lineage: Archaea > Methanobacteriota > Methanobacteria > Methanobacteriales > Methanobacteriaceae > Methanocatella. The sequence goes on from CAJGDA010000040.1 coordinate 6,088, forward strand.
AGTCTTGAATTCACCGTCAAATCCAACAGGCGCAGTTATGGAAAAAGAAGATATCAGAGCAATAGCTGATTTGTCAATGGATAATGATTTCTTAATCATATCCGATGAAATTTATGAAAAGATAATCTATGACAAAAAGCATTACTCTCCAGCAAAATACAGTGATAATGTAATTACTTTAAATGGATTTTCAAAAACATATGCAATGACAGGACTTAGAATCGGTTATTTGACCGCAAATGAATTTAATACTGAACAATTACTTAAAATACATCAGTATAACATTGCCTGTGCAAATACCACCGCACAGAAAGGAGCATATGAAGCATTAACAGGACCCCAAGATGAAGTTAATAAGATGGTCAGCGAATTCCAAAGAAGACGTGATTTGATTGTAAGGCGTCTAAATGAAATGGGATATGAGACCGTTAATGCAGAAGGTGCATTTTATGTATTTCCTAAAATAGAAGACAAAGATTTCGTATTGAAAGCCGCAAAAGCTGGCGTTATAACTGTTCCAGGAGTTGCATTTGGATTAAATGGTGAGAACCATGTTCGCATGTCATATGCAAATTCCTATGAAAATATTGAAAAAGCAATGGACATTCTAGAAGAGCGTGTAGTTAATGGATGAATTTAGAAGCAAAGGTGGAAAAAAAGCAGCAACAGTAGCTATTATTTCAAATTGCTTTTTAACTACCTTTAATATAATTATTGGGTTAACTTCTGGAAGTTATGCATTAATATCTGAAGGGGCGCATACACTATCAGATGTTGCAACAACCATTATTGCCTATGCAGGTTTTAAAATTGGACAAAAACCTGCAGATGAAAATCACCCCATAGGACATGGGCGTGCGGAAGCAATAAGTGGATTAGTTATTGTGCTATTTTTAACTATGGTTTCATATGAGATAATAACTGGAGCATTTGACAAAATAATTAATCCATCATTAATAACAATTCCAGACACTTTAGCAGCATTAATGGCTATTTTTGGAATATTTACAAATTATGCAATCAGTAATTATATTATAAAAATTGGAGAAGAAATAAATAGTCCTGCAATAGTCGCTGACGGGAAACATCAAAGGACAGACATATTTTCATCAGTAGCAGTTTTAGTGGGAGTTGTTGTATCCAATATGGGTTATCCAATTTTAGATCCCGTAATTGGTTTAATAATAGGGTTATTAATTTTAAAAACTGCATATGAAATAGGAAAAGAAAATATAGATAACATCATGGGAAAAATCCCATCAGAAGATTTAATAAAAAGAATAGAAAAAATTGCCAATAAAACACCTAAATCATATAATGCTCATAATATTAAAGTCGATTACTTAGGTTCATATGCTATAGTAACACTACACATTGAAGTTGATAAAAATATGAGCGTTAGCGAATCACACAAAATAGCTCACCAAGTACAAGAAAACATTGTGGAAAAAATTCCTATAGTAAAATCAGCAACAGTACATGCATGCCCTCTTGGATTAAAATACGACCATGACCAAGAAATAGACCAATAAAATTAAAAACGCCGGGACGGGGATTTGAACCCCGGAGGTCATAAGACCATCGGATTAGCAGTCCGACGCCGTACCAGGCTGGGCCATCCCGACAGTTGAAAAAACAAATATAATAAAATATATTGTAAAAACTTATTTATAAACTTAATTATTTTTTTAAATGGCGTGTTCAAAAGTGGACTAATCTCAAAAATATAAGTGATCTAAAAAACCCAACTCCACCCCGCGATTCTACAAGCATTGAATGTTAATAGTAAAGCTGCTCCCTTCCGGGCCTGACCCGTTCCCATATCAAAGATGACTAATTTTTACCCTCCAGTAAAAATCTCACCACCACCAATCCTGTAGGACGAGGTTTCTATGCTGTTTTTCTTAGGCTTATATTCTCTCAAAAAGCCGCCTTTTGAACTTCGACCGCACCAAAGGGGGTGTGTGCTTACAGAGGACCCCTAACCCTCCGGTCTAGCCACTAATAATATATGGCTTTAATTGTATATAAATGTTCGTAAAAAAGTTATTCTTAGAAATCAAAATTTTTACTGGAAAAAAATTAAAAATCAAAATTAACAAATTTCTAGAAAATAATATCATTATAGTAATTTATTAAAAAAGATTAAAATTAAAAAAAATAGAGGGATAATCAATTAAATTAAAAAATTTGAATAATATCCCCATCAGAAATAATGCCAACTAATTTTCCATCTTCAACAACAGGAAGTTGATTCAATATTCCAGAAGATGAATTGTCTTTCATAATATTGATTGCAGTTTCAATATTATCATCGGGAGAAACAGTAACTACAGGTTTAATCATTATTTCTTTAACGCTAGTTCCTAATTCATATTTATCTAAAATTAAATTATGTCCAACATCTGTTGCAGTTATGATTCCAACTAATTTTCCATCTTCAACAACTGGAAGAGAACTAATTTTATTTTTCATTAATTTCTCAAAAGCACATACTACATCTACATCACAGGAAGTAGTAATCACATCAGTTGTCATTATCTCTTTGACTTTTTTGTTTAACATTATTTTCACCTCCAAATTTTTCAAGTATTTCGCATACCATGATATCTATTGTTTCATTAATATCAACATTGTTAATTATACAAGCATTATTAATTTTTGCTTGTTCTACTAAAAAATTTTGTGTTTTTCTAATAATTTCAAATTTTTCCATATATCTTTCAGGAGACCGTTTAACCCAAGGTGGCCTACATCTGGAATAGAATCTTTGTTTATGTGATTCCTCATCATCTACTGTCAAAGTAAAAATGATGATATTGTTATCATCTATTAAGTCCTGCCTAATAAAACCTGGAACAACATGAACTCCTTCAATAATTGTGCTGATTCCTTCTTTAACAGCCCTCTCAATAATGGCTTCAATACCTACATTTACAACCTCAACATGGTCAATAAACCCTTCAATAACAAAATCCATACCATTTGATGGTGTTCTAATGCTTTCATGAGCATCAAAACTAGATTTATGAATTACTGGGCTTAACTCTTTTGGCACTATTTTTCGCATTACTTCACGAATCATGTCAGTGCTTAAAATATTTTTTAATCTTAAACGATTTGCTAGTTCAAAAGCAATTGATGAAGTGCCTACGCCTGATGCACCTCCAATTAGAATGATTAACGGTTTTTCAGATTTTCTTAAAGATTTCAAATTTTCATATTTTTCTGCAATTTTTGGGTCTACCATTTTTAGATAGATTAAAACAACATCCGCCAGATCATGACTAGAAATTTCACCTACATTATCTTCAATTAATTTCGATTCAATATCACCAGCCAAAGCATATGCTCTTTCAGCCCCTATATCTGCAATATTTAACGAACGAGACAGGATTCCTTTAGAAAAGGGTTCTTTGTATTTCTTACCATCGATGTTTCCAGTAACCCAAATCATAGTATCCTCCTTTTAACTAATTTAAGATTAATAATAAATAAAAGTTGTTATTTGATTTTCACAAAAAAATGATTAAAAATAGATAAAAAAAGAAAAAATAGGTGATGAATAGTTATTCATCTAAAGAAATGATGCTAATATCATAATTAGAACCATCTTTAATATCAACTAAGACAGCCCCATTATCTTTAAGCATTCCTGGATTTGCAACATCTGTTGTTGTTCCAATTTTACTAAGTGATTTAGCTTCGTGAATATGGCCGCAAAGGTTTATTTCCGGTTCAAATTCGTGGATTGATTTTTGAATACCTGAACTGCCCACATGTTCACCATTTTCAACTCTATCTGCTTCAGTATTGAAAGGTGGAGCATGGGTAACGAGTATTTTTACTTTAGGAACATTAGAGTTGTAAACATAATCATAATTAGCTAATAAATCATAAACTTCCCTATATATCTTATCATCATCCATTTCACCTGGAGTGTCAAATGGAGTTGGATTGGATCCGCCAAAACCAAATAATATTGCATCGCCATAAGCAACAATATTATTATGAAGACAGAATGCAACATCATTAATAGCATTGCATATTCCAGTAGGGTCACAGTTTCCAGGAATGGCTATTACATCCACACCACAATCGGCAATTTTATTAATAAATGTACCAACAAATTCTAAAGGTCCGAAATTAGTAATATCGCCTAGAATTAATACTAAATCTATTTCATTATTATTTAAATAAGTGTATAAGTTTTCATTTTCTTCGCCATGTGCATCACTAATAGCTAATATTTTAGTCATAAAATCACCATTAATCTTCTAAAAAGAAAGACCCCATCTCTTTTAAACCATTTTGGAGATCTTCTTTATCACCATGCAATTGAACGGTAACATCATCATCAAACTCGATGATAAGACCATTCCATTCTGCAATTTCCTGAACTCTTTCTTCAGCTAAAGGAACCCTTAAATTAATTCTACCAGTAGTTAATCCCGGAGGGGTGTTAACAAGGAATCTTGACTTGGATTTAGGAAATTCAAATAGTTCTTTACCTTGCATAACTTGTTTTAATAAATCAAGCCAGTAATCAGCATACTCTTCACCCTCTTCCTCAGCAATAGTTAAAAGAGTACCTTGAATATTGTTTAAAGACATTTCAGCATTAGCTAAACCATTAATCAATTCTGGATGGGTAGGATCTCTGTGATAAGAACTAATTGTAGACCTTATAATTCCCATCTCAGGGTTAATTCCTTTAGGGATTTCATACCCCTTTTTGCTCAAATCTCTAATGAGCTTATTAAGAACCAACCAAGTTTGTTCGGAAGGTAAACTCATAAATGTCCACCTATGATTTTTAAAGTAGTGTGATTGATTTTAGCATCTGCATCTTTTAATTCCTGTTCAATTTCATCAGTACTTGAGTAGGCATCTAAGAATAAAACATGATGAGTAGATGTACCTGCTATGTTTAAAATAGCCATTTCATCTGTAGGTTTGAGTTCTCTTTTGTCAATAGTTGCTTTGAATTGAACATAAGGTTCATATTCTTCTGGAAGGTCAGCATATTTGAATATGCCGTCTAAAGTTGCTACAAACATAATTACACCTCTTAAATAGTATATACCATTTTATTTAATTAATCATATATAAACATGTTTGCGAATAATTCGTAAGATAACAAACAAAAATATTTTGTAATAAAAAAAAGTTATCAAAAAATGATAACTAAACCTGAAATGTGTTTTCAATACCTAAAAAAAATAAAAAAATAAAAGGATTGAAAAATCCTTAAATCTATTCACCTAATGCTTTTTTGATAGCAGGGGTTGCGTCAATTTTTTGAGCATCGAAAGTTAATTCTTCAGCTGATAATCCCATAGCTAATCCGTATAATTGAGCTAAGTGGAATACAGGAAGTGCAAAGTCAGTTCCGTATCTTTCGTTAACTTCAGTTTGACCTTGGTCAAATTGCATGTGACAGAAAGGACATACGTTAACAATTGCATCTACGCCAGCAGCGGTCATGTGGTCGAGTTTTTCTTTAGTGAAACTAGCAGTTACATCTAAATCTCTTGCTCTTAAACCTCCACCAGCACCACAGCACATCATTTTGTCTTTGTAGTCAACGGATTTTGCACCGGTGATTTCTACAAGGTCATCTAAGATAGATGGGTTTTCAGCTTGATCTTCGATACCAATAGTTTTAGTTGGTTTTAAGAAGTGGCAACCGTAGTGAACAGCTACATTTAAGTCTAAAGGTTTTTCAATTAAAGAAGCTAATTTTTCGTAACCTACATCGTCTCTTAAAATTTGAGCGAAGTGTTTTACTTCAACGGTACCTTTGTATTCTCTGCCGATTTCAGCTAAGTTAGCGTTGATTTTAGCTTTTTTATCTTCATCTTCTTTTAAAATGTGGTTACATTCGAATAAGGAACCGAAACAACCATTACATTCAGTCATGATGTCTGCGCCCATTTCTTCTGCAATTGCAATGTTACGTGCTGCAATGGTAGCCCAGGTGGTTTGGTCAAAAGATCCGAATACACCAGGAGCAGGACAACATGATGCTCCTTCCATGTCTTTTAATTCAATATCTAATGCTTCA
>CAJGDA010000041.1 GCA_904501935.1 uncultured Methanobrevibacter sp.
GATAGCCAAAGAAAACTTATCTGATTTTGACAATATTGAAGTTGTAAACAGTGATGTTTTAGAATATGACTTTACAAAAAAAGCCGATTTGATTGTTTGTGAAATGCTGGATACGGCTTTAATTGACGAAGAGGAGATTCCGGTTTTAAGCTATGCAAAGAAATTCTTGAAAGAGGATGGCAAAATCATACCTCAATCAGTAATCAACACAGTTGAGCTTGTTAATCTGGAAAGACATTATCTTCATTGGGATGAAGGAGTTAATTATGAAACGCTATCGGAACCTCTTGTATATTCCCAATTCAATCTTTTGGATGAAATCAATCCAGAATTTGAGGCTGATTTATCACTAAAGGCGAATAGGAATGGAATGATTAACGGTTTAAAAATAACAACCTATACGAAACTTAATGAAAATCTGATTGTTGGACCACTGCCAATGTTAAATCCACCATTATTAATCCCATTGGATGAAAAACTTGTAAAAGAAAATGATTTAATAAATGTTAAACTAAAATATATAATGGGAGAAGGGATTGAAAGTATTAAAACTGATTATCTTTAAGGTGGTAAATTGTCTTTTAAAAGTGAATTAAATGATTTTTTATCTGATTTTAAGAAATTAATTGTTTTGGGTGTCGGTAACGAGCTTAAATGTGATGATGGTGTTGGGCCTTTTATAATTAATAGATTAATTGATGAAAACATTGAAAAAGACAATTTATTGTTTATTAATGCTGAAACAGTCCCTGAAAATTTCACGGGTAAGATTAGAAAGGAAAACCCGAGTCATGTAATTATTGTTGATGCATGTTTGATGGGGGAAACTCCTGGTGAAATTAAAATAGTCGATAAGGATGATTTTGCAAATATTGGAATTTCAACTCATTCCATGTCTTTATCTTATTTTGTGAAATATTTGGAAAAGGATAATGATTTTAAAGTGATATTTGTTGGAATTGAACCTAGAACAATGGAGTGGGGTGAAAAACCAACATCTGATGTTGAAAAAACAGCTTGCGAATTTGTAGAAATTTTAAAAGGGATTATATTATGAAAATTTTATTCATTGGTTCAAGATTATATGATGACATTGATTGGTATGTCAGAAGTAAAAATATTGAGAGCGTTTTAACTGAATCTAACGAAGAGGCAATTAATTTGGATTTGCCCGATCAAGTTTTTATCGTCCCTCGGGGAATGGATGGTCCAAAACAGGTCGCATTAATGCAAAACGTTGATGCAATTGTTCCATTGATAGGCATTGACCCTCCATTAATCGATGTGGCTCATATGAAAGAGGAAGTTGAGGAGGAATACGGCATTCCAGTAGTTGCAGCGGGCATAAGGGCGGTCGAGTTAACGTCCAATAAAATCAAAACCAAAGCCTTTTATCAGGAAATTGGTGTTGTAACTCCAAATTATCAAATTTTAAATAGTCCTGATGAACTGGAACTAGATTTCCCGGTTGTTTTAAAGCAAGGTGAAGGACAAGGTGGAAAAGACATTAAAATTGCAGAGTCCATGGAAGATGTTAAGGATTATTTCGACGTGTTTGACCAGGCGTTATGTGAAGAATTCATTGAGGGGTCTGAAATTTCTATTGAAGTGCTGGGATTTAATGGCGAGTATGTTGCTTTGCCTCCAATTTATAAAGGAGAAACCACTTTGGAAGGCACACATCCATTAAATAAGGTTAAAACAGGTCCTTGTATGGTTGAAGGGTTAGATAATAATTTAGTTCAACATACAGCATATAAAGTAGCTCGTAATTTGGATTCCGATGGTATTTTTGAGATGGATTTCATGTATTCCGCAAAGAAAGACCAGCTTTATGCTATTGAGGTTAATACCCGTCCGAACGGTACAAGATATCTGACAACTGCCACTTGTGGCGTAAACTCTTTATGTGAATTGGTTAATATGGCGATTGGAGAGTTTAGCCTATCCAATATTTCAGATAAGCTGGATTATTACTATTCAACTGAAATTCCAATTGGTGATTATGAGGGTCCTGCACCAAATGAACCTGCAAAGTCCTTTGAAGTTAATGATTTTGTTGTTCATGGTCCTGCAGGTTATCAAAGGATTACTGCAAGGGCTAATTCAAAAGAGGAACTTCAAAAGTTAGTTGACAAATTAATATAAATCTGTGTTATAAGTTATAATTAAAATTAAATACTACTACTAATAGATATTTTATTAGTTTAAAAGATTTATTGTGTGGTAAGATGAATAATACGGATATGTTAATTCTGTTTTTAATAACATTATGTGCTACCATATTATTTACATGGTATGTTAAAAGAATATTGCTTAAAGCAAGGATTGCTGATAATCCTATAGTAAGTGAACATAGGCATAAGAGCGGTACTCCAACAATGGGGGGTATTGCATTCTTATTTACAATTTCCCTATTAATTGCATTATACTATCAAAATACACCAATCTTAATAGTTTCATATATAATGCTTGCCGGGGGTATTGTAGGTTTAGTGGATGATTTAATTGGTCTAAAAGTTAAAGAAATTCAAAAAATTGTTGTTAACACTTCCGATGAAGTAATTGCACTTGGAAGATTGGATGTTGAACCTGGAGAGGAAGTGCGTGTAGCTACTCCAAAAGCAAAAGCTGAAGTTGATGATTTGCTTAAAGAAGGCAAAGTCAAAGTGATTGGCGAAGTTCCGATTAAAACAGAACCTGAAGAAATTGAGAAAATCATTTGTCAAATTGTTTTAGGACTGTTTTTAGGTTTAACAGGTGTTGTGACAACAATTGGAGGTTTTCAATTAGGTTTATTCGCTATTCCAGTAGTAATTATAGCTATTTTAGGCTGTATTAATTCTGTTAATCTTATTGATGGTATGGACGGCCTTGCTGCAGGTATTGTTGGAATTGCATCTATTGCATGTTGTGTTTATGGTTATTTGTTCGGACCTGCAACTATTATTCCGCCATTTTTAATACTTGTGGGAATATGTCTCGGATTTTTAGTATTTAACAAACATCCGGCTTCAATATTTATGGGAGATACAGGATCATTTGTATTGGGAACAGGTTATGCTGCAGCGGTATTGGTATGTGATTTACCTTACTTCGGCGTTCTTGCATTGGGTGTTCCTATTGTTTCAGTTATTGTAAGCTTACTTCATCGTGCACACATTATTAAATTACCTGTCGAACCGCTTCATCACACTTTAAATCATTATGGAATGTCAGAGCAGAAAATCGTATTTAGTTATTGGGGAATTACAGTATTATTATGTATAATAGGCATTTTAGCTAAGATGTATATATTCTAATTCTCTGTTTTTATTTTTTTGAGGAGATATTATGGAAATTCAAGAATTAGTTAATACTTTGGAAGGAAGACTCATTGGAAATGACGAATATTTTTCTATTGATGGATTTACAGGAAAGTTCACATATTTAAATGATGCACATACAGGAGATATTGTAGTAAGAGATTGGGTTGATGAAAAAGGAGTAATTATTGCATTTAAAAAGAATATTGCATGTTTAATCACTCAAACTCCTAAAGGCTGTGCCATTGAAATGGCTGAAAGACTTAATTTTCCATTAATTATCACCGATAAAATAGAAGTGGCCAAAATGCACATGCATTCAGCTAAAGACGAAAAATTCTCTTTGGATTTAACTGAAATTCAAAATTTGGTCGATGCTGTTGATGGCCAGCTAGTTGGAAATGATGAATATTTTTCTATTGATGGATTTACCGGAAGATTCACATTTTTAAATGATGCGCATACAGGAGATATTGTAATAAGGCATTGGATAAATGATACAGGAATTAAAATGGCATTTAACAAGAATATTGCTTGTTTGATTACTCAAACCCCGAAAGATTGCGCTGTTGAAATGGCCGAAAAGCTTAATTTCCCTTTAATAATCACCGATAAAATCGAACTTGCAAATGCGGTTGCACTTTCAAATACAATCGACAAATATACTCCAAATTCAACAAATGTTGTGATTACAGGAACTAATGGGAAATCAACTACTTCTCATTTAATTTATCATATTTTAAACAATGCAGGCTATCATGTGCTTACAAATACTGATAGCGAATCAGAATTCAATACATTAATTGATCCGATGGTTTCTAAATTAATATCTGATAAGGTTAAGGAAACCGGAGAGCTGGATTATTTGGTAATTGAGGTTTCTGAAGTTCAGGGATGGCTTGGAAAATTAATGAAAAACCATGCCGCATTAATGAGCAAGGCCATAAAGCCAAATGTGGGCGTCATAACAAATATTGCAATGGATCACATAGGTCTTGTAAACTCTATTGAAGAAGTTTATGATGAGATATCAGCAGTTCCGAAAGCTATTGGGGATGGAATTTGCATTTTGAATCATGATGATGAACTAGTCATGAAATTAGATGTTGAACATCCATTTTACACATCAATGTCTAAGCTGGATGAAGAAAATGCGGTCTATTTTGAGGATGGCAAAATCATCTACAACAATAAAGCAATATTAACTAGTGATGACTTGCCGTTTACAGGCAGTCACTTTATTCAAAATATCCTATCTGCTGTTGGAGCATGTATTGCATTGGGTTTAAGAATTGACACTATTGTCAATGGAGTAAAATCTTATAAGGCTTTAAATAGACGTTTTGCAAAGTTAAATGATGAACCTTTAATCTATGATGACTTTGCACACAACCCTGATGGAATTAAAGCAACAATTTCCGAAACTCTTAAATTGCTAGGTGAAAATCAGAAATTGTATGTTGTTTGTGCTATTAGGGGCTCAAGGGGTGTTGAAATTAATCAGTTAAATGTTGAAGCTATTGTCGAATCAATGGATGATAATATTGAACTGTTCTTGTCTTCAAGTAATGATGTTGTCAATGATTTAAATTTTGTTGAAGATGAAGAGCGTGAAGTATTTTTCAATACGTTAAATGAGAATAATGTGGAATACACACATTTTGATAATTTAGAGGACTGTTTAAAGGAAGTTTATGGAAAAGCCGGTAAGGAAGATATCATTTTATTATTGGGTGCTCAAGGAATGGACCCTGCAGAGTCAATATTGAAAAATATAATATAAACTTTAAATATCATATTCAATTAATATATTAAATGTATAAATTTATTCTTGTTCTAAGAATATTGTTGTTAAGAGGATAAACTATGTTTTTAAAAATTAGAAGAGATACATTAATAATTTTATTATTAGCATTTTTGCTGATTCTTTGTGGTCGTTTAATCACATATGTCGCTTTTGCTTCTTCTGATGATATTAATGATGGTATCCCTATTTCTGGAGTGATTGTTAAAGGAAACGACATTGTTCCTGTTGAAACTATTAGGTCAAATGTCATGCAAGCCGGTTTTAGGGATGGTAGTGTAATATATGGAGATATTTTAAAGACTTCCAAAAGGGAAGTTTCGCTGCAAGATGCAATTCAAACGGCTCAGGAATTTGCAACACGGTCAACAGTACCGGGAACTTCTGTAGAGCCTATTACTGCAGCCGATGTTCAGGTAGATAAGAACACTGGTGTAGTTACAGTAACAGTTATAGAAGATTTTTATTCTGTTGAACTGGATAATAAAACGAACGCAGGTGGGTAAATTGAGGAAATTAAAAGTATCACTTGTGTTTTTTGTAATATTGTTATTGACTATGAGTAGCGCAGCAGCTACTTGTAACATAGTTGTTATTACAGATCCGTCCGGTAATGATCCTAATGGTGCAGCTGCAGGAAGTATGTCTTTTGCAGACAATATGTTCCAGTCAACTTTTTTACTTTCTAGAAATAATAATTTTGCTGTACTTTCCGGGGGTACTGGTAGTTCTGATACAAGGCTGGATTCTATTGTTGAAGCTGTTGCTAATTTACAAAATAATGCTTCAGCATCATCTGCCGCTTCAATTGCTTCCCAATATAAGGGGGCTCGTCTTTTGGTTGGAGGTCCCAACATAGGTGCAGCTATTGGGGGTTCTTTTGATGCGTATGTAGTTACTGTAGATGATGCAACTAATCAAATTAAGGTAACTCCTTATACTAGCGGTATAGCTACTTTGCAGCCTGGTCAAAAAGGGGCTATTATTCACTTGAGAAATACTGAAGGAAATCCATATTATGGAACTGCAGATGCTGTAAGAAAAGAAACAGCAATGAATATTGGAAAAATGATTAGGGATGGTTATCCTGCAACCACTATTCTCTCTGAGGCTATGGGTGAAGTAGCAAAAGATTCAGGAGAAAAATACGGTGGTGGGGGAGTAAACCTCGTATCCGGTATTTCAACTTCAGACATGTTCACACCTAAGGAAATGAATGATACCGGTTATCCTATGGATGAAGAGTATTCAAAAGTTTGTGATGATTGTGGATGGGCAATTGGTTATCCTTCTTCTGAAGCGTATGATAAATGTCCGATATGTGGCGCTGATATTAGAACTGTCTTTGCATATGAGGCTTTAGGCAATGCGTTGACTGTCAGTCCTAATGCAGTTAGTGTATCTGTTTATGGAAGTGATAAGCCTGGTTTGGCTTCAACTACTAAAGAAATCGTTGAAGCATCAGTTGCTAAAAATGGATATGATGCATCTACTATTTCCGATTCAATTAATAGAGGTATTGATAATGGTCTTTTAATGGGAGTGGATCATGTTGAGCCTAAAGATATTAATGTAAAACAAGGTTCTAAAGCTGTTGGTGTCTATTATAAGGCACTTCCAGGTGATAGGTCTTCTCCAGCATGGGATTTACCGATTGATGGTAATATTCTGACTGTTTTAGGAAGTATACAAACAGCGGTTGGTATTATTTTAATTCTGCTGGTGATGTTTAGAAGCAGATTACTCAAATCCTTCCAAGAAAGGTGATTTTCACTTTTCTTTTTTTTTTTAATGGGGAATTACTTATGGCATTAATATTAATTAGGGGAGAAAACAATTCAAAATTGCTTAATGCAATTGTCGATATAGAACATCATGGTAATTTGAATTTAGAGTCAAAGCCTAAAATAATCGATTCTAGTTTTGCCGATTCATTAGTGGAAAGCATTTTAAAATCAAAACTTAAAACAAAATCAAATGTTGCCACTGCTTTTTTTGTAAGGGAAGACACTACTTTAAGCATATTGCAAGTTAAAAAAATTCATCCTCCAGCACACGTGGTTGTTGTTAGTGATGAATATGATGGCTATAACAAATTAATTGATTTATTAGATGAATCAGAGCCATTCCAAAGTTATCGTTCACATAAAGCAAAAAATGAGTGTTTAATAGATTATACTATAGAAGGTGAAAACAGGTATATCAAAAATGAAAAATTAAACAGCTATATGAAATAGCTATTTTCTTTTTATTTTCATTATATTTCCAAGGGTACGTTCTCCTGAGGAACTGTTGATAAATTGATTTAAGTCAACACTATCCACTTTTTCAAGAAGTTTTATATCCAAAGCTTTTTCCAGCTTTCTAGTTAATTTTGTGTCAGGAGTCATTTTTCCAGTTTCAATTCTTGTAATGACTGAAACCCTTTCATTGATCTTTTTACCTAAATCTTCACGGGACCAATTTTTAGATTCTCTTGCTTTTCTAATTTCCACTTCAAAATCTTCAATTAACTCGTCTGAAGGTTCATCATTTCTTGAGTAATTGCGATTTCTTGTATTATTTTGTGTTTTTCCTTTTGGTTGTTGTCTAAATTTTGGTTTAGGTGGTGCTTTTTGTATTGTTCCAAGTTTTGAGCACTCTTTACATACAACCATAACAGACCCTTCAATTTTTGCTCTTATAGGATTATTTTCGGGTACTGGTTTTCCACAAATTTCACATTCCATATTGATCAGATTCCTTATGTTAATTTTAATATTATATTTATTATATATCCCTATTAAATATTTGTTAGTATACAATAAAATGAATACCTTTAAATACTTTAAAGTTACAAATTGTTATTAAACTAACATGTTTATGAAAAATTTATTCGCTAACTGGAGATGATTCACATGGATAATTTCGATGACTTGGAAAATTCTTCAAAAGAAGAATTAATTGAAAAAGTAGTAATTCTTCAAGATGAAATTGATTTGTTAAGAGAAGAAAGATCCAAAGCTAAAAGTAACTTAATGTGGAAAGTTAGGAAATTAGAGAAAGATAAAGTCTTAATTGAAAATGAAAAGATTAGACTTGAGAGAGAAACCAAATCTTTACGTTCTGAAGTGGACAGATTTAGGTCTCCACCTTTAGTGTTAGCTACTATTACTGAAGTTTTAGATGATAATAGAATGACTGTTAAAAGTAGTACAGGACCTAGTTTTCTTGTTAATTACTCAAAATTCTTAGATGAAAAGCTATTAGTACCCGGTTCAAGGGTTGCATTAAACCAACAAACATTCGGTATTGTTGAGATATTGCCATCAGAAAAAGATGCTAATGTTTCCGGAATGGAAATTGAAACCAAACCGGATATTACTTATGAGCAAATTGGTGGTTTGGAAGAGCAAATTATTGAAGTTAAAGAGACTGTTGAATTGCCTTTGACTGAACCTGAACTGTTCGAGAAAGTAGGTATCGAACCGCCTAAAGGAATATTGTTATATGGTCCGCCTGGAACCGGTAAAACATTGCTTGCCAAAGCGGTAGCTAATGAAACCAATGCCACTTTCATTAAAATAGTGGCTTCAGAGTTTGTTAAAAAATACATAGGTGAAGGTGCAAGGCTTGTCCGTGAAGTATTTGAACTTGCTAAAGAAAAAGCTCCTGCAATCATATTTATCGATGAACTTGATGCTGTTGCAGCTAAAAGACTTAAAAGTTCCACTAGTGGAGATAGAGAGGTTCAAAGAACTTTAATGCAATTGCTTGCAGAACTTGACGGATTTGAATCCAGAGGAGATATTGGAATTATTGGCGCAACCAATAGGCCGGATATTTTGGATCCTGCTCTCCTACGTCCGGGCCGTTTTGATAGATTTATCGAAGTCCCTCTTCCTAATGTAGATGGCAGACGTGAAATTCTCAAAATCCACACTAAAAACATGTCATTGGATGACGAGGTCAGCATTGATTTGCTTGCTGATATAACAGAAGAGTTATCTGGTGCAGATTTAAAAGCCGTATGTACTGAAGCCGGTATGTTTGCAATTCGTGAAAAACGTGATAAAATTACTGTAGCAGACTTCATGGATGCTATTGATAAAGTAATGAGTAAAACCAAAGAAGATGAATTGTTCAAAACAGAAGCCGGAGTAATGTTCGGTTAATTTAATATATTAATAAGCCTATGATGAACCCTATGAGCTCTGATATGTGATGAATGATGGGCGAGCTGAGGCTTATTATTTTAATCTTTTTTTTGTAAAACTTTATTTAAAAGTAAATTCTAATAGTTAATCATGTTCTTTAATAAAAATGATAGTAAAGTTAATGAAAGAATTCTTTATAAAACAAAACCTAACATGATTTTAGGTTGTAAAAAAGCAATTTTGGGGCTTGTTTTACTAGTCATTGTTTTTATTGTTTCTCCTATGGTAATTCAATTCATTGGTGAGATGCAGGTTTACCTAATTTCTCAAATCAAACTTCCTTTGACTAGATATGCCGCCATAGCTTTCTTTGTGGTCATTCTTATTATTATATTATTTATTATATGGCAACTTATTGGCTGGTATTCCATCGAATATACATTGACTGATTCAAGAATTATCATTAAGTCAGGCGTATTATCAACTAAAAGGACATATATGCCATATTCAACTATTCAAGATGTCAATACTTCCCAAAATTTTCTTGCCAGATTATTCAACGTAGGTTCAGTATCCGTTTTTAGCGCATATGACAATAATGAGATGGAGCTGAAAAACATTTCAAACCCTTTGGAAGTTGAAGAAATAATTTTCTCAAAAATTGTTAATCCTAGAAGCTTCCAGCCACAGCATAGGCGTATTGATCAATATCAACAGCCTCAAGGTGGAAATTATTTTGATGAAGATGAATATTTGGGTAGAAATGAATTTTATGATGAATTTGAGCCGATTACTCCCATAACTCATGAAAGGAATATTTCTCAAAGAAGAGAATATGAGTATTATCCGGAAGATTTTCCTGCTGAAGATAAGTATCCGAAATATGAATATGAACCTTATAACGATAGGTTCACTAATAATGTAAACAGATTTGCCGATGATTTAGGACAAAATAATGTATATTCTGATGATGCTCATTATAATGGAGTAAGGGATGATTATTCTTATAGTAATGATGATTATTATGATGATATTGGAGCTCAAAATCATTATAATGAAGATAGAAAAGATTTATCAAAAAACAGTTCAAATAATGTAGAGGAGTCTACTGAAAAAGTAATCAGAAAACATTTTGATAGATTTAAAAAATAAATTGCTATTAGCTATTTTGATTTTTGGGTGAATTTAATGGAATTGTTATGCATTCAGTCACAGGAACATCCGCAGTTGCCTCTGGCGGAGTTAAGGGCAGTTATGGAATGTGAAGATATTTCTGCAGATATTGATGTAATAACTGAAGGTTTAGTAATATTAAAAAATATTTCTGAAGATAATTTGTATAATTATTATCAGATTTTAACTAAAAGATTAGGTTACACACATGAGATTCATGAAATAATTAAAGAGACAAATGTTGAAAGCTTCGATAAGGATATCTCATCTATTGATTGGTCAGAATATATTGACGAAACATTTGCGGTTCGTGTAAAAAGATTTAATTCGGATATCGATACTGTTGGAACTGAAAGAAAGGCAGGTTCATTAATTCTTAATAATTGTGATAATATTAAAGTCAATCTGACAAAACCGAAATCCCTAGTTCGCATTGTTGCATTTAAAGATGATTTGTTTATAGCTATTGAACGAATTAAATTAAATAAAAAACATTTTGAAGAGAGTAAGCCTCATAAAAGACCTTTCTTTTATCCTGGATCCATGAACCCAAAATTAGCCAGATGCATGGTAAATCTATCAAGGGTTAAAGAAGGGCAATTGGTATTGGACCCATTTTGCGGAACTGGCGGAATACTGATTGAGGCAGGTTTGATTGGCTGTAAGGTTGTCGGTTCAGATATTTACTGGAAAATGAAAAATGGAACATCAATTAATTTAGATTATTATGGAATCACTGATTATAGGACATTCAATCTTGATGTTCGTGAACTTAAAATGTATGAAAAGGTAAATAGTGTTGTCACAGACCCTCCCTACGGTATATCCACATCAACTGGGGATATCGAAGGCAATGATATATTCAGGGAATTTTTTAAGGCAATCTATGACAATATGCTAGATGATGCTTATTTATGCATGGCAAGTCCTCATTATGTTGATTTAAAGCCAATGGCTGATGAAGTCGGCTTTGAAATTGTCGAGCAATATGGAATTAAAATGCATAGGAGTTTGACTAGAATTATTTCAGTAATTCGCAAAAAATTGAATTAATATAGTTACCTTTATATACTAGTTATTTATTTTGCTTTTTTGAAAGCCGTATTACTTCCTAATTTTGTTTTATTTAATTATTTTTAGCTATTTAATTTTTTCATTGGATTTTTTCAAATTTTTTTCAAATTATTTTTTCAGTTAAAATAATAATTATTTATTTTAGATAATAATTTTAATTAAAGCTTATTTTTTAATAAAAACTATTTTTAATTATTATTTATTTTTTATATTATTAATTGCAATATTTTTTAATTGATTTTGTTAATAAAATTTGTCTGTCTATTAGATGTGCTATGTGTTTATGGCGATGACTTAAGTATTATTGTATGGAACAATTTTTACTATGATGGTTGCATTTCCGCATGTAGCTATACATTTGTGAGTACTTGAATTTTCTCAAGTATGATGTTGGTTTTGTAGATGTGGTGAATTAGTTACAATATAATTTGTTTCAAATTTAGTGTATACTCGTCTATGTTTTTTTAGCGTACTTCATAATATCAATTGACTTATTATGATCTGTTATGTGTTCAATTCTGTTTGATCCTGGCAGATGCTACTGCTATTGGGATTCGATTAAGCCATGCAAGTCGAACGAGTTTAGACTCGTGGCGTACGGCTCAGTAACACGTGGATAACCTACCCTTAGGACTGGGATA
>CAJGDA010000042.1 GCA_904501935.1 uncultured Methanobrevibacter sp.
ACCGCAATCTTTACAGTACCATACCGGAATCGGAGTTGCAAATATTCTTTGTCTTGATATGCACCAGTCCCATTCCATAGAATCTGCCCAGTTTACCATACGGGATTTCATATGGTCCGGCACCCATCTCATTTCATCTGCAGCAACTTTGGTTTTTTCAATTAAGTCTCTTACTGCTACAAACCATTGTTTTTTAACAAGAATTTCAATAGGAGTTTTGCATCTCCAACATTTCCCTACATTTTGGTCTACTTCTTCCTGTTTTAACAAGTACCCTTCAGCGTCTAAGTCTTCAATAGTCTGTTTTTTACAGGTTTGCAAGTCCATTCCTTCATATCTTCCAGCGGCAGGGGTCAGTGTACCGGTTTCATCAATTGCATTAATGATTTCCAAATCATATTTTTGAACCCAGCTTACGTCAGTTTTATCCCCAAAGGTACAAATCATTACCGCACCTGTACCGAATTCTGGATCAACTTCTTCATCTGCAATGATTTTTACTTTTTGATGTGAAAGAGGCACTTCCACATATTTACCTAAAAGGTGAGCATATCTTTCATCTTCAGGGTGGATTACGACAGCTACACAAGCAGACATCAATTCAGGACGGGTAGTTGCAATTAAAATACCTTCTGTTTTAGGGTCGGCCTGTTTACCTGATTCCTGTGAAGATGCAATATCATCATATGAATCTTCAACTGCAGGAGGGAAGTTAACATAGTTTAAGAATGTGGTATTGTCACCATATTCGACTTCTGCAAAAGCAATAGCTGTTTGACAACGAGGACACCAATTTACAGGGTGGATTCCTTGATAAATCAATCCATCTTCATACATTTTTAAGAATGAATATTGGGTTCTTTTCATGTACTCTGGAGTCATAGTGACAAACTCGCGAGTCCAGTCCTGTGAATAACCCATCGCTTTCATGTCTTTTTTCATACTTGCAATGTTTTTGCCTGTTAAATCAATACAATATTGTCTGAATTGTGCTCTTGAAACATCATTTTTATTAATATTATAAGTTTCTTCAACTTTCACTTCAGTTGGAAGGCCGTGGCAGTCCCAACCCTGTGGGAACAACACATCGAATCCCTTTTGTCTTCTGTATCTTGCGTCCATATCCATGTAAACCCAATTTAGAACATGTCCTAAGTGGATTGCTCCTGTTGGGTATGGTGGGGGAGTATCAATAACATATCTAGGACGAGAACCGTCACCAATGTATTTGTAGACGTTTTCATCTTCCCATTTTTGCTCCCAATCTTTTTCTTTTTTAAAATCATAGTCTTTAGGAATTTCTTTATTTGACATGTATTTTCTCCTAAAATAATTAAGTAAAAATAATATTATTAATTATGTAGTTTATTATTTAAAAATATTAAGTAAAAATCTAAAAGATAGATAAATATATTATATAATAAAATCAAATTATTAGTATTATCAATTAACAAAAAGGACTGTTAAAAAAATGAATTTGATATGGTTTTATGTTTCTATTGTATTAGCTATAAGCGATTTATTGCACACTACACTGATGTGGAAAGTTTTGAATAACTTTTATATTGTTTTAGGTGGTTTGATTCAACAATCCACACATTCCACATGGCAAACTTGGGTGGTGCACGAAATAATGGAAGCAGGATTCCATTTCATAGTCTTGTCAATAGTCTTCCTAAACCCAACTATTGGAATTCTAGCAGCCCTAATTCATTTTGTAATAGATGTAACCCATACTGTTTTCATACGAAATATGGGTGAATTAGAACATAGAGCTCTTCACTTTGTTTTAGAGTCTTTATTTTTCATTTTACTCTTTGGATTTTAAAAAAATATTTAATGGAGTTATCAAATGCCAGTTATAACATTTAAGTACCAAGATTTAAAAGATTTAGGAATAGATATGGATAAAGATGAACTTATAGACACTTTACCAATGATGTCTAGTGATATTGAAGACTTTGATGATGAAGAAATCAAAGTGGAATTCTTCCCTAACAGACCAGACAACTTGTCTGTTGAAGGTGTAGCTAGATCTTTTAAAGGTTTTATCGGACAGGAAATCGGTTTTCCTGATTATAAAGTTGAAGAATCCGGTGAGTATGTTAATGTAGACAAGGATGTTGCAGCAATAAGGCCATTCATTGGCTTTGCAAAAATTGATAATGTTGATTTTACTGGCGATAAACTCAAATATGTTATGGATTTCCAGGAAAACCTCCACTGGGTAATTGGAAGAGACAGAAAAAAAGTGGCTATCGGTATTCACAATGCTGATGTAGTTGAAGGTCCATTCAAATACATTGCAACACCAAAAGATGCAAACGCTTTTGTTCCTTTGGAAAAAGACACAGAAATGACTCCTGATGAAATCTTAACCGAACATGATAAAGGAAAAGATTATGCTCACTTAATAGAAAACTTTGACAAATATCCATTGATTTTAGATAAGGACGATAATGTTTTATCAATGCCTCCAATCATTAACGGAGAGTTAACCAAACTTAAGGAAGATACTAACAATATCATTGTTGACGTGACAGGTACTGATGAAAGGGCAGTTAACCAAGCATTGAATATCATCTGCTCATCATTTGCAGAAGTCGGTGGACAGATTAAATCCATGGAAGTTAAATATGTTGATAAAACCATTAAAACTCCTGATTTAACTCCTCAAGAAATGAACGTTCATGTAGATACTGCTAATGAATTGATTGGTGGAACAAACCTTACTGCAGAAGACATTAAAGGATTATTGTTAAAAGCACGTTTTGATGCTGAAATAATTGATGATAATGAAGTAAAAGCAATTATCCCTGCTTACAGAGTAGACATATTGCATGAAGTTGATGTCGTTGAAAACATTGCTGTTCAATACCACATCAACAGCATTGATGCCAAACTTCCAGACATCAACACCGTTGCATATGAAAACGACTGGTTTAAGGCTGAAGCTACAATCCGTGAAGTGATGATTGCTCTTGGTTTCCAAGAGATTATGAGCCTGATGCTTACAAACGAAGAGTCACATTACGAAAAGATGAACCATCAAGAAGAGCCTCATGTGCAGGTTGCAAGACCTATTACAATTGACAGAACCATGATCAGAACCAGCTTAATCAATTCCCTAATGGAATTTTTAGAAGACAACAAACACGAAGATTTACCTCAAAAGATATTCGAAATCGGAGATGTTTTATACCTAGACGAAACAAAAGAAAACAAGACTGTTGCTTCTAAAAAACTAGCTGCTTTAGTATGTCACTCTACAGCAAACTTTACTGAAATTAAATCCATCGTGACAAGCGTCCTATCAAACTTAGGATATTCAATGGAAATCAGTGACAGCGAAAATAAAACATTCATTGAAGGCAGAGCTGCAGATGTAGTTGGCGAATCCGAAAAAGGTACAATCAACGGATTCTTTGGTGAAGTATCTCCTGAAGTAATTACAAACTTTACTTTAGAATATCCGGTTATTGCTTTTGAAATTGAGTTTAAAAATAATTAAACTCTTTAACTCTTTTTTTAATACCACACTTTTCTCATTTGTATTTCCATTTGAGAGTAATTGCTCAACTGTGGTGAACTATCATAATTATTAAAAACAAGTATCAAAATAAGCAATATAATTATAATAGCTATTAAAATTATTGTAAATCTATTCAACTATTCACCAACCATTGTCAAAGTTATTGTTCTGTTGCGTCTTGGCCCATCTAATTCAACAAAAAATACGGATTGCCAAGTACCTAACTCAAGATTTCCATTTTTAATTGGCAAACATTCGCTTGAAGAAAGCAAAAAGGATTTCAAATGTGACTTCGCATTATTATCAATTCTATCATGATTGTAACTGAAATCATCAGCGATTAAATTGTCAAGTGTCAATTCAAAATCTTTCAATAAACCACTTTCATTTTCATTGACAACGATTGCTGATGTGGAATGTCTTGAAAAAATGGATATAATGCCCTCTTCGATATCAATTAATTCGTTAATACTTGAAGTGATATCAATGATTTCAAAATTCTTATTTGTGTTTAATTTTAAAAAATGAGTTTTTACTGTCATTGCTAAATAATATGATTAATTTAATATAAAAAATTAAAAGAAAAAATCAATAATATTTCTTCTTATGATCCAATGCAACATAAATTATGAATATTCCAATTAAGATTAGGACAATTTGAGGGAATATTGCAAATATAATGGCTGGAATAACTCCCAACTCTGCAAGCAACCATAAAACACCATAAATTACAATTAAAACTCCGAATATTAAAGCTACTTTGTAACCTAACTCTTTAAAATCGTAAAAAGGCATGCCCCCGCGAATTGGCATTTAAATCACCTATAATTCTTTGGTACCTTCTTCGGTTCCAACAATGACTTTGTCCACCATTTGTGAGAATATTCCATTTTCCACAACGCCCGGAATTGTATTCAAGTCAATTTCCAAGTGTGATGGAGATTCAATTTTATCAAATTTAGCATCAATTACAAAGTTACCGTTATCAGTTATTACAGGACCATCTTTTCTTTGCGCCATTCTGATTTCGCATTTAGCACCCATATCTTCCAATTCCTTTATAACCATACGGGATGCATCAGGCAATACCTCAACAGGCACTGGAAAATTACCCAACTCATCTACAACTTTTGATTCATCTACAATAACGATGAACTCTTTTGCGGCATAATCAACAATCTTTTCTTTTGTGTGAGCTGCTCCCCCACCTTTAATCAGATTAAAATCGCCATCCACTTCATCAGCACCGTCAACAGACAAGTCGATGTCATGCTCTTCCAAAGTGGTTATTGGAATATTCCATTCTTTTGCAATTAATAATGACTGGAATGATGTCGGAATGCCTTTTACACTAATTCCTTCATCCTTGATTCTCATACCTACCTTTTCAATGAAAAAATGGGTTGTTGAACCAGTACCCAATCCTAAAACCATTCCATCTTTTACATATTCCGCAGCTTTATAACCTGCATTCTTTTTACTAGAATTATTACTGCTAGCATCTTTCATTATACCACAAATCCTAAATTAAGTTTATTGAGATTATAACCTTTTTTACATTTTTCCTTATGCTTTCCGTCATTAGCCAGAACAATGCATTTGTCATTTTCAGCCAAACCATCCGGGAAACATAAATCATGGAAATCACATTTTTCATCACAATCAGGAGCATTATATGTAAATGTTGATCCTTCAAAAATATTTTTAGAAGCGGTTAACACATCAATTTTAGCTCTATCAACTTCAACAGGAATTACAATGCCTTCTGCATGAATTGGACATTTCTGTTCATTGTCCTTCACATCAATTACGACATATTTCCTATTGAGTTCCAAATTTCCAATACAAGATGATTTAAACCTACAATCCTCACATTCCGGAGCAGGACCTAAAAAAACAAATTCCTGACCTTTTTTTGCTAAATCTTTACCAATTAATGTAATCATTAAATCACCTCTGTTTTATAAGCTAATTCATAAGCTGCTTCTTTTGATATACCATTGTCCCCTAAAATTGTATATCTTTCCGGTCTGATTTTATGAGCCATCATCAATGCTTCAATAATATCATCATCAGAAATACCAATTTGAGAAGCTTTTGTTGGAGCTTGAACAGCTTCAAGTGAATTTTTAATAGCTTTCCAGTCTCCACCATGAAGATACATCATCATTATTGTACCAATACCGCATTGCTCACCATGAAGTGCTGGTTTATCCAATATTTTATCCAATGCATGTGAGAATAGATGTTCTGATCCGCTTGCTGGGCGTGAAGAGCCTGCAATACTAATCGCCATACCACCACTAAATAATGATTTCATTACAATACGGGCACTAGGTTCAAGATTAGGTTTGATATTGGCAATATTGTCAGTAATCAAATGAGCAGACATTATGGATAATGCAGCTGCTGATTCACTGAATAATTCATTTTTAAGTCTGTGTGCTAGCTCCCAATCTTTAATAGCTGTGAAATTAGCAATTAAGTCAGCACAGCCGGCAGCTAATAATCTGAAAGGGGATTGCGCTAGAATTTCTGAGTCTGCAATTACTGCAATAGGCGAATGTGCAGTAACAGAAATTGAAGTGTCAGGGTTTTTTATTGATGCCATAGGAGATACAATACCATCATGTGAAGCGGTTGTTGGCATAGAAACAAAATATACGCCTTGATTAAATGAAGATAATTTAGCTACATCAATAACTTTTCCTCCACCAATACCCAAAACAGTGGTATCCTGTGTGATTAATTCTTCAACTTCGGATATTGATTCCTGTGATGCATTTTGAACTTTGACCACATCATAATCAATACCATCATTTTCAAGACTTTCAATTGCAGGTATTGCCCCTGCCTTATATGTATGGGCACCTGTAACAATTAAAATCTTTTTATCTAAATGCAAAGATCTACAAATACTTCCAGTCTTCTTAATAATACCAGGATCAATGTAAACTTCACGAGGCATTTGTATTTTCCTTTCGCTCATAAAATATCCCCTAATCTAAATTATACATTAATATATATGTGTCATAAAATTATAAATAACTTTTCTTAAAAAAAATCTAGTGAAATGAAATAAATTCTATTTTAAATTTTAAAAATTAAATAAGTTTAATATTAATTAAAAACAGATAATTTTATGTTATAAAAATTATTTTAGGTGATATGGTGGAAAATTATGATGAATGGTTTCATGATATTTTAGAAAAAGCAAATATTACTGATTCAAGATATCCTATTAAGGGAATGGCAATATGGATGCCATACGGTTTTCAAATAAGAAAGCACACAATGAATATTGTTAAAAAACTATTGGATAAAGACCATGAAGAAGTCCTCTTCCCAATGCTTATTCCTGAAACTGAACTTGCAAAAGAAGGAATACATGTTAAAGGATTTGAAGATGAAGTATACTGGATTACAAAAGGCGGTCAAACTGAATTAAATGAACAATTAGCCTTAAGGCCTACCAGTGAAACAGCAATGTATCCTATGTATGCCCTATGGATTAGATCACACATTGACCTTCCAATTAAATATTATCAAATCGTGAACACATTCAGATATGAAACTAAACATACTAGGCCATTAATACGTGTAAGGGAAATTACAACATTCAAAGAAGCTCATACTGCCCATGCAACTAAAGAAGAGTCAGATGAGCAAATTCAAGACTTTATTGAAATTTACAAAGAGTTCTTTGATGATTTAGGAATCCCATATTTAATTTCAAAAAGGCCTGAATGGGACAAATTCCCTGGTGCTGACTACACCATGGCATTTGATGTAATAATGCCAAATGGAAAAACTCTGCAAATCGGTACAATCCACAATTTAGGTCAAACTTTCGCAAAAACTTTCGATATTACCTTTGAAGATAAAGACGGGGAGCATAAATACGTTTATCAAACCTGTGCAGGAGTATCCGACAGAGTGATTGCTTCCGTTATTTCAGTCCACGGTGAAGAAAAAGGACTTAGACTTCCACCTAAAGTATCCCCTAACCAAGTTACAATCATCCCAATCTTATTCAAGAAAGGAAGAGAAGAAGTTTTAGCTAAATGCAGTGAAATCAAAGCGCAATTAGAGGCAAAAGGCCTTAGAGTGAATATTGATGATAGAGACATCAGGCCAGGTAAAAAATTCTTCGATTGGGAATTGAAAGGAACACCTGTAAAACTTGAACTTGGACCACGTGACTTGGAAAACAACATTACAATAGCCATGAGAAGGGATGAAGGAGAAAAAATAGAACTTTCTCTAGATGATGATTTGACAGATAATGTTATCGATTTACTTGATAAAACCTCAGAAAATCTTTCTGCTGCAGCATGGACCTTCCAAGAAGAACACATTAAATTTGCAAACAACCTAGACGAAGTAAGTGACTTGGTTGAAGCAGGAAATGTTGTTAAATTCTACTGGTGCGGAGAAGAAGATGTAGGTCATGAAATTGAAGAGAAAACAGGTTATGACATTTTAGGTATCCAAGAAGAAGCATCTGAAGGCAAATGCATAGCAAGTGGAAAAGATGCCAAATATATTGCTTTAATAGCTAAAACTTACTAAGTGATTTAAATGGATGAGATATATGCAATAATTCCAGTTACCAAGTTCAAAAATGCTAAAACTAGGTTATCTCCCTTTTTATCAGAAGATGAAAGGGAAAATCTCCTAAAAGCAATGCTTAGAGATGTAACTGATACCCTAAGAAAGCATGTTGATAAGATTATCATCATCAGTAGAGATGAACAGGTATTGAAATATGCTGAAAGATTAAATGTAACTACTATTCTCGAAAATGACAATTCCAACTTAAACAAAGCATTGAAACAAGCAATGAACTACTGCAAAGGAAAAACAAAAAAGATTATCATTGTCCCCTCAGACATCCCATTAATCGGAAAGACTAATATTGCAATGTTAATTGAAGCATCCAAAAGTTTGGACTTTATCATTGTTCCTGCAAAAGGTGGCGGAACCAACATGATAATTATGAAGCCACTGGCAATCCACACAAGATTTGAAGGTTTCAGTTACGAAGAACATATTAAAGCCGCTGAGAGGAAAAAATTAAATCCTCAAGTTCATGATTCATTTTTCATGGCATTGGACGTGAATACTGCTGAAGATTTAGGCGAAATAATGCTTCATGGAAAGCATACTCACACTAGAAAATATTTAAAAGAGCTTAAAGTAACCGTAGAACCGTTCCGAGGATCTGAAAGATTAAAAGTCACAAGAGCTGATTAGATGATAGTGATGTCCATTGCAGGTGTTGACCCATCAGGTGGCGCAGGAGTTTTTGCCGACTTGAAAACGTTTCAGGCCATAGGAGTTTACGGCACCGGTATTGTAACCGCCCTTACTGCACAAAACCCTTATAAATTCTTTTCAACACTACCAGTCAGTGAAGAATATATTGAAGATCAGATGGATGCCGTTCTAGATTCTTATGAAGTCGAATTCATAAAAACCGGAATGCTATACTCTCCTGAAATAATCAAATTAGTTTCAAAAAAAATTAAAGAATACGGCTTGAAAGCAGTTGTAGATCCTGTTATGGTTGCAACATCCGGCGGAAATTTAACAAGAGAAGATTTGGCGGATGCCATGAACAAATATCTACTTCCGCAAGCCATTTTAACAACACCCAATGTTTCAGAAGCTGAAAAATTAACTAATTTTGTAATTAAAACTGAAGAAGATGCTATAAAAGCTTCTAAAAAAATCATTTGTGACAATATTATAACCGGAGGTCATTTAGACGGCATCAATACCATAAATATCAATGGCGAAATTACCATCAAAAAGCAAGAATTGATAAAAACAGACAATCTGCATGGAACAGGATGCAATTTATCTTCTGCTATTGTAGCGTACCTTGCAAAAAATAATGACTTGACCACATCAATATTAAAGGCCCTCGACTATGTCTATGAGGGAATAAAAAATGGAAATTATGGAACATTAATAGCTAAGCTTTAACCATTATTTTTCCATATCTAATTCGTCAACAATAGATTCTTGAAGATTAATGAATTCCATTGAATCTCTTTTTCTAGGCCTTTCTATATCAACATCGACAATTCTGGCGATTCTGCCAGGATTTTTATCCAGAATTACGATTTTATCTGCCAAATAGACTGCTTCGTCAACATCGTGAGTTACAAAAACAATGGTATTTTTGAATCTTTTCCAAACCCCGATTAGTTGCTCTTGAAGCTTGTGCCTAGTCTGCATATCCACTGCAGAAAACGGCTCATCCATAAGCAAGATTGGTGAATGATTAAGCAATGATCTGATAATTGCAACCCTCTGCTTCATACCACCTGAAAGTTCATGAGGATAGCTATCTTTAAAGTCTATTAAACCTACACTTGTAAGATATCTTTCAGCAGCTGCGATATTTTCTTCTTTTGTTCCCTTTTTGGTCATCTCCAAACCAAAAGTAACATTCTGAAGCACAGTCAGCCATGGGAAAAGAGAATACTGTTGGAAAATTACCGCCCTATCACCAGATGGTCCTTTAACAACTTCACCATTGGCAATGATTTCGCCGGAAGTCGGCTGTTCCAAACCAGCTATTAATCTTAAAAGAGTTGTTTTACCGCATCCTGACGGACCTAAAAGACAAATCAACTCACCATCATTGATTGTTAAATTAATATTATCCAATACTGATAGATTTTTATTTTTTCCTTTAAATGATTTATTAATATTTTTAATTTCGATTGACATCCAAAACACCTACCAGAATATCCTCTTTTGAGCTAATCCGAAAACATAATCCAAAATTAAACCAATTAAACCAATAACAATCATACCTACAACAGTAGTACCTGGATCAAAACGGCTTGTAGCCTGTAAAATCATATATCCTAAACCGGAACTTGAACCAATCATCTCTGCAGATATTGTACACATCAATGCTATCCCAACACCAACTTTAAGTCCTGACACAACATATGGGAATACTGAAGGCAACACAACACGTGTGATTACTTTCCTATCGCTTGCCCCCAAAGTCTGGGCAGACTCGATTAAAACCTTATCAGTCCTTTTAACCCCATCAAGTGTGTAAACCAAAATCGGGAAGACGCAACCCATGAAAATGATGAATATTGCTGGAACTGTACCTATACCAAACCACAAAATTGAAAATGGAATCCAAGCAATAGGAGGAATTGGTCTTAAAATACTTATTACAAAACTGCATAAATCCTCTAAAGTTTTATACCATCCAAGCAACACTCCTAAAGGAATTGCAACTATAGATGCAAGAATTAAACCACCGAATACTTTAAACAAGGAATCGATAGTGTTCTTTAGAAGTTTTCCAGACAAGATTAAATTCCAAGCGGAATTGCAAACCTCAATCGGACCTGGCAAAATATATGGATTTACAATATGAAATCCCTCAGTAATTAAATACCAGAAAATAATTATGACAATTGGTAAAATTAATGAAATTAATTTACTTTTATAATTCTCATACATTAAATCACTTAATTAAAATTTTATACAATATAAATTATTGCTTTAATAGTATAAAAACTTTAAAAAAAATCAATTAAAAAAGAAAAATTACAAAGTATCAGCTACTTCAATAAATTCTACTTCAATTCCATGTGCCAAATCACTATCATTCAATACTGATTTAGTACCAATATTCTGAATAAATTCCCTCATCATATCCTCACCAGTATACAACCTAACCAGCAAACCTTTATTAACACACTTACAAACCATTAAAAAAACACCAATTTTTTATGAATTATATGGATGGAACAAACAACACATACAAATATTATTAAGTAAATATAACATATATTAAAAATTAGCAAGAGCACTTGAAAATTAATATGCTCCACCCAACCGTTGTGCAATTCATCCACAACTTAAAGAAGCCGTGGTATTATTGCACTATTTAGATAAAAAAAGAATGGTGAAATATTGAACTCAAATAAAAAATTCTTCTCAAAAATAGGATTTAATTACCTAATATATGCAATATGCACAATTATAATCCCATTAATCCTATTTTATATTCTTGGAAATACAGAATTAACAAACAATTACAATTTTAAACTTATAATAAGCTCAATTTGCAACTATATTTTACCACTTCCAATTTTGATATTCTTAATGAAAAAATTAGACAGTGAAAATATAGAAAAAGAGTCTTTAAGCATTAAAACCCTACTGCTATACTTCTGTATCAGCTATTCATTAATGATAATCGGAAATATCATCGGACTTGCAATAACAGCGCTTATTGGAAATGCAATTCAAAGCGATATTGCAAATCCCATACAGAACCTCATAAACTCAACTGACATGATACTAAATCTGGTAATAATAAGCATTATTGCACCAATTTTTGAAGAAATAATATTCAGAAAACTCCTAATTGACAGAACCATAAAGTATGGAGCTAAAATTTCAATAATATTGTCTGCAACAATGTTTGGACTGATGCACGGAAAT